>NZ_JBMFSV010000005.1:0-48129 GCF_049967375.1 Fervidicoccus sp.
GGAAGAGCTCTTTTCCCTTCACAGAGCAGCTCAACTCTAGAATTCAAATGCGGAGAGATTTATAAATAGCAAAAAAAACATTAACATCAAAATATAAACATAATATAAAAAAACAAAACAGCTTGTCTAGGCTCTTCATTGCTTAGCTCTGTACGTGCATTTCTCATCATACTTATGTCATATTCTAAAGAGACACATCTAAATTTAGGATATTGTTCCAGCATCTATTAAATCTTAAATCATTCATTTGCTGGGTATAAAAATTAACTTTTATCATAGGTAATTATTATGTATTTAATCGTTTATAGTATATGTCTAAATTAATTACCAACAAGATATTAAATTTAAAAAGATAAGCATTATGATACCTGTTACAAATATCAAGGATTTTCGCTTTAATGGACAAAATCAAAGTTGCACCATTAAAAACTAGAAGATATTCAACAAATTCGATTCAACTGTTTACTGGTACTTGAATTTCGTATTCATTACTGCTAATTTCAACAACTTTTGGAAAAACGACATTTTGATTTAAGCTAAATGGCACATTTGAGATTTGTATAACCTTTGTTTCTCCAGGTGAGAGAGTTAAATTTATTCCGTTTAATGTAGCGATGGTTTCATTGCGAGTGTTTATGAAAATTACATCGAACGTTTCTACAGATTCTTTATTATCTTCATTTTTTATTTGAATAGCTATAGAATCGCTGTTCACGCTATAGCATAATACAAACAAATTTTCTGAATTGAAGGTTGTATTTTGGACAATTGTTGATAGATTGCCGGTTGCTTGAGATGCATATATAATTGAAGCTAAAATTAATGAGGCTAGTATCAGGGGCAAAAACAAAAATTTTACATGTGTCTGGCATGTCATAGTTTTATACCTATTTATGTATTATTTTTATTTTTTAACATTATAAATGTTTCATTTATACTTGTTATTTTCCAAGCAGTTTTTTCCAAAAATAGTTTCTTTTCAGTATTACGCTTTTAGGCCGAGACAATAAATGAATAGAGTTTTTATTTTGGAAAACAATTGAATTTAATTACTTGCTTAATTAATGTTAATTTGTGAGGAAGAAATATGAAGAGAATAGTAGTTGCGCTTACCGGAGCAAGCGGAATTATATATGGAAAAAAACTGATAGAAGTATTAGTTGAAAAAAGTTACAATATGGAAATTATTTATACAGAACATGCAAATCTCGTTTCTAAGCTGGAAGAGGGGGTTTCTCTAGAGGAATTTCTTGTAGGTATTTCAAAAAAACATAGTGATAAAATAAAAATCTATAAGGAAAAAGACTTCATGAGCCCTTTAGCTAGTTCTAGCAATATAGGAGACGCTATGGTTATAGTTCCATGTAGCGTGAAAACTCTATCCCAAATTTCATATGGGATTTCTGATAATCTTGTAGTTAGAGCAGCATTAGCTTTTCTCAGGATGAAAAAGAAATTGGTTGTTGTGCCGAGAGAAACTCCTTTGGGCTTGATAGAACTTAATGCGATGGTCGAGCTGGCAAAGGCTGGTGCTATTATACTTCCTGCAATGCCTGCTTTCTATCATAAGCCTAAGGGCATAGACGATATCGTGAATTTTATAGTAGGAAAGATCCTAGATGCGTTGGGAATCGAGAACGACCTCTATGAAAGGTGGGGGAAAGAAAACAGCTTTTAGCTTTGAGTTAAAAAGATTTAAAAGGAAATTTTTACTTATTTTTAATTTAGTGGTTAAATATGAACAAGAAAGCAATTTCTACTCTAGCAGTTGTGGGCATAATAATAATACTAATTGTTATAGGAGTTGCAGCATATTACGCATATGAGTCAAGTAAAGGTACGAGCACTACAACAACTACAACTGCAATTACTCAGACTAATACTTCTGCAAGCGGAGTGACTCTTACTATTCTTACAAGGCATCCGAGTGTTATCACCGATTTAGCGAGAAGCACCTTCTTGAACTCTTCTATAGCTAAGCAATACAACATCGTAGACCTCCAATTTTTATCAGTCCCAGAAAACTTATGGGCATCTACGGCTACTGCTAAGAACGTTGATGTTGGGTGGGGAGGGGGACCTACGCTTTTTGATTCGATGTATTCATACAATCTGTTGGCGCCTTTAAACACAACTATTGCCCTTAATGCGGCAAGCCAAATTCCAAATTCTATTGCAGGAGTGCCGATGAAGAGGGTAGACAGCAATGGAAACATATACTGGGTAGCCGCTGCTATTTCATCTTTTGGATTTACTGTTAATACTCAACTCGCAAAGCAGTATGGTCTACCTATACCTCAAAGCTGGCAGGATCTAGCTTCATTAAACTTCGCTAGAGTTTATGCCGAAACAGGAAATGCTCCTCTTGCAATGGCAGATCCAACCGTAAGCACAAGCAACGCGAGAATTTATGAGATAATTTTGACAAAATACGGCTGGGATCAAGGATGGAAGCTCCTTACCTTAATGGCTGCAAATGCATATATCTCATCCTCCGGATCTGCGAGCTCCGATGTAAGAGATTCAGTAATTAGAGGAGAAAGGGTTGTCGGAATAACGATCGACTTTTACGGATATATTGCTCAGTATCAGAATCCTTCCTGTGTCTACATCGCTCCTGCTAATGAGACTATTATCAACGGAGATCCGATAGCTCTATTCGCCACTTCAAAGCATCCAACAGAGGCACAGGCCTTTATTGCCTGGGTGCTCACCGATGGACAGCAGATATGGTTGAATCCAAATGTTAATAGATTGCCTGCAAATCCAGCAGTCTTTAACACATCAGCTGGGCAAGCAAGACAGGATCTATATAAGGTTTATCAGTCAATACTCCATACACAATCAATTAATTTCAATGACTCTCTTGTTTTAAGCTATGAAAATGTGACATTGAGCTACTTTAAGGCCGTTTTAGTCAACCCCAATCAAGCATTGCAGCAGGCATGGCTTGCACTTGTCAACGCATATATCAATGGAAGAATTAATATAACAACATTTATGAACCTAGAGAATCAGCTTACATCGCCAATAGTATTCACAGATCCCATTACCGGCAATCAAACCACATTTACAATGAATGAAGCAATACAGCTTAACAGTGCGGTCCAGTCAGGCAAAGTTGACATTAACTCTTTGATGAACACCTGGACGAATTTAGCGACGCAGAAGTATACAAATGTCTTGCAAGAAGTGAGACAACTAGGAGGATAAAGTTGAATATTGACTTTAAAGGCTTCAGGAGCCTGAAGTTTGAGCTAGACAGGCTCCTGATTTCACAAATATTTTTTTCATATTCTTATCTTATTTTGTTCATGATTCTACCAATAGTTTCAATTTTTGCTTCTGTGAGAAATTTCAACTTTAGCCTCTTTCTCCAGCCTCAATATATAAATTTGCATCCTATAGGCACTGCAATATCTGTAAATAAATTCGGTTCAACAACTTTCATAAAGATAAGTGGTGTTTCATATGGAATTATACTGAATTCTATAATTATTGCGATCTTTGTGACTGTGATTTCCATATTTATAGGGTTACTTGTGGCATTTGTACTTGCAAGATATTCTTTTCCTCTTAAAACTTTGCTCAGAATACTAGCAATTGTCCCTCTTCTGATGACTCCCTTCATTAATACGTATGTAATGAAGAAGTTTATAGGTCCCAGCTTTGGAGTAAATACTTTGAGCTGGATTCTTTCTCATATTTTAAATCAAGATGTAAGGCTCTCTTTTAGCGATATCGCAGGTATAATTATAGCACAAGCGATAACTTTTTACCCAATAGTTTACCTCAACGTATACTCTTCAATGATGAACATAGATCCTTCGCTAGAAGAGCAGGCCGAAAATCTGGGAGCAAAGGGTTTTAAGCTATTTAGGAGCGTGACATTTCCGTTGAGCTTTCCTGGATTGGCTGCAGGTGCGGTTCTGGTTTTTATATTCAGTATAGAAGATGTCGGTGCCCCCTTAATATTTGGCTTCAGAGACGTCCTTTCATATCAAATATATTCGTACTTTCAAGGCATGAGCGTCGGCATTGGAAATCCGGTAGCTGGAGCATTGGCATTGACCATGTTGCTTATATCTTTAGTCCTTTTTATAAGCATCAGAAGGCAGGTAAGTTTAAGACAGTATGCAATGGTTAGTAAAGGAGGAAGGGCAGCACCGAGGGAAAGAAAATTGAGATTGAAAGGAAAGATTTTAGTATATTTGTTTGTTTTTCCCCTTGTTTTGGTTACAATTTCACCTCAAATAGGTGTTGCGATGCTCGCTTTTAGCAAGCAATGGTCCCAGTCACCTCTTCCTCAAGGCTTCACACTAAACTACTTCTTCCAGCTTTTTTCTATACCGGGAGTTTATCGAGGTATAATAAATAGCTTAGTATACTCCACTGCTGCGGTCGCAATTATAATTTTGTTAGGGCTCAGTATAAGCTATGTGGTTGCGCGAGTTAAGCTCCCAGGTATATCTCTGTTAGACTACCTTTCAACAATCGCTTTAGCAATACCTGGCTTAGTTGTAGCGTTTGGTTATTTCTTCTTTTTCCATGACGTGTTCCCAAACACCCTCTTGGATCCCATATATAATCCTGCAATACCGCTTATCCTTGCTTATTCAGTAAGAAGATTACCATTTACTTCTAGGAGCATTTATGCAGGACTACAACAAACGCATTTGTCATTGGAAGAAGCAAGCATTAACCTTGGGGCCAGCAGAGCTAGAACTTTAGCTTCAATAGTAATCCCACTTATAATTTTAAATATTACAAGTGGTGCTATGATAACTTTCGTTTATTGTATGGGTGAAACAAGCGTGAGCATTACTATAGGTGGCCTAGGGGGAGATGTTTCGAGCCCCAATCATAAGGGTCCTATAACTATGGTGATGCTTGATCTGATTGTAAGCGGAAGGATAGATGGAACTAATTTAGCCGCCGCATTAGGAGTTCTTTTAATGCTTCTTCAAATAATTGTTATCATAATTATTACACTAGTTTTCAAGCAGAGCTATGCTTTCATTGGGGTGTAAGTGAGTGGTCAAAGTAGAACTGAAAGAGCTGAAGAAAACTTACGAAAAGTCGAAGGTCATAGCAGTAGATAACTTAAACTTAACTATTAACGAGGGGGAATTCTTCACTCTCCTTGGACCTAGCGGTTGCGGAAAGACTACGACCTTGAGGCTGATTGCTGGCTTTGAAATTCCTGACGAAGGAAAGATATTTTTTGGAGATGAAGATGTAACATATAAAAAGCCTTATGAAAGAGGTACTGCAATGGTATTTCAAAACTACGCTCTTTGGCCCCATATGACCGTATTCGAAAATGTGGCTTATGGGCTGAAGGTCAGAAAAGTTTCTAAAGAAGAGATAAATAAGAGGGTTACAGAAGTTTTGGAGCTGGTGAAGCTTAAGGGAATGGAAAAGAGGTACCCGAATCAGCTTTCTGGAGGTCAGCAACAAAGAGTTGCACTCGCTAGAGCTTTAGTAATTAAGCCTAGGCTTTTGCTTCTTGATGAGCCATTAAGTAATTTGGATGCTAAGTTGAGGGTTGAAATGAGAGAGGAAATAAAGAGAATACAGAGAGAGCTAAAAATAACGACGATATATGTCACTCACGATCAAGAAGAGGCAATGAGCATTTCCGATAGGCTAGCTGTAATGAATGCCGGAAAGGTACTGCAGGTAGGGACTCCAGAAGAAGTATACTTTAGTCCAAAGAATATATTTGTCGCCTCTTTCTTTGGAAAGCCTAATATCATTGAAGCAATATATGAAGGCGATGATATTGCATCTTTAGATAAAGGAACAAAAATTAAGATCTCTAAAGCTGAGGAGGGCGTGACATTTGTTAAAGGAGAAAGGATAAGGATACTAATAAGGCCTGAACATATCATTCCATATGAGAGGAAGGAAAAAATTTCCGAATTCAACATTGTTAAGGGAAAAGTGGTATTTAAGATGTTTACAGGAACGATGCAGGAGTTAAAAATAGAAATCGGTGAAAATGTATTCTTATATACATTGATTCCTTCTGATTATAAATTAGAAATTGGAGATACTGTAGGTCTTCAGATCCCAGTCGAGAGAACTCTTGCTTTCAAGGCGGATTGAAGGTGCTTTTTCAATTAAAAGTTTTTTATTTACTTGAGAAGATAAATTAATATTATAAGGAGATGTCTGTGGTTTGAAGAGGCTTTTACTTCCTCCAAGAATTAAAGTTCTTGAAGCCCTATCTACTATTGGAGATAAAAGGATAAATATAATAGACGATAAGAATGCAATTGTAAAATCTTCTGATGGCACTAGAGAATATAAGGTATACCTCGACTTGGAAAAGAAGATAGCAAATTCAAATGATAATGGAACTTTCTATAAAGGATATATGGGTTATCCGATAGTTTCATTTTTGATGCTAAAGGGTATTGTGCCATATAAAGAAGATGTCGCTGAACTACTGAAGGGGATTCAATGGAAAACGCTCAATGAAAAGTACAAAAGCTATAAAATAGTGGAAAATATAATCAAAAGGAGCTACAAGCAGAAAGGTAGGGATCCAAGAGAACTAGACCAAATAATGGATTCTGTTATGGAGGCATTAAAAAATCTAGAACTATATACAGAGACCGAAAACCCTCAAACAGGGAACTAAGAGCGGTAATACGGATTTAAATTTTAGATTTTAACCATTATCCGATAAATCATTATTCATATAATAGACTTGATCAGGAAAATCGTCAGTTTTATTCTTAATTATATTACAAATTTAATTTAAATTTAAAATTCTAAGAAGCAACTCATGTAGTTAACTCCATAGCAAAAGAAAGATGCGGGGGGTGGGATTTGAACCCACGCTGGCCTGCGCCAACGGATCTTGAGTCCGCCCCCTTGGTCCGCTCGGGCACCCCCGCCTTCTAAATATTTCATATTAGCAGAAAGTATTTTATTTTTTCCTATTAAGGCCCTCCAGAAAGCACTGTAATTTAGTTCATTTGGTTATAGCTATACTTGAAAAACATAATGATTAGTTTTATTAACGTATTGAAGAAAGTTTTTAGTAAAAGAGTAGAGAGTGTAATAGATTTGTCCTCAACAATTACTGACTGGATCAATGCAATATCCCAGCTTGCGTTTTTAATAGTATTCTTACTTCTATTTTTGGGATTTAACCAAAGGTTCCAGATATATATTTCCTCGAGAAATATTAAGCTTAAACTTAATATATTGGAAAAAATGGCGCTTGATTCACAGAATAAAACTATAAACTTCCTTAAAGGTTTAGGGTTGGAGAAGCCTGAGCCTGTCGTTGAGAGGGGTATCAACTACTTTGTAATCGATCCAGTAAACGTAGAACCTACGGACATAATTAAGAGAATGGATATTTTATTTAAGACGAGAGAGGATAGAATAGAAGGATTGCTCGAACAAGTAGTCCCAAAGGCAAGCAAAGTTGAAAAGAGCATTGCAGTTACAGCTCTGGAAATCGCATCTGCCTTAACGCTTGTGTTTAAATATGTAAGACATTATTTAATAACTGGACAGAAGACAAACAATTGGATACTTATTATGCAACTGGAAATGATCTTGCCAATGCTCATTAAGCAGGCTGAAGCATATAGTAAGGCGTTAGATGTATTTTTAGAAGGAAAGCCTGTAGGAGATGGCGCAGGTCCATTAACGGTATTTAAACTAGCAGGACCGAATGCACAGCCTGTTGAAATCGTGAAAGATACCGTTTACTTTGAGACAATCATTGAGAATAGGAAAGCTTATCTAATAAAGGCAAGTGGTCCCGAAAGCAACGTTGGGCATCCTGGCTTCGCTGTTGAGTCCTTATTGAATAAGCTGGTTAATGAGGAGGACAAAAAAGTCGGTATGATAATAACTGTAGATGCAGCTCTAAAGCTTGAGGGAGAGCCTACTGGAGAGGTAACGGAGGGAGCAGGAGCGGCTATAGGAGACGTAGGTCCTGAAAAGATCAGGATAGAAAGGGCAGCTGCTAATTATGGCATTCCGCTCCATGCAATAATAGTTAAAATGAGCATGGAAGAAGCAATTTTAACTATGAAGAAGGAAATAGTCGATGCTATAGATAAAGTTACAGAGAGAATTAAGGAGCTAGTTAAAAATATACCGGAAGACAGCATAATAATAATTGCAGGTATAGGAAACAGCTGTGGAATAAGATAATGAGGTTGAATACAGATGGTATTCGCGATGCAATTTTCTAGCGGGACATCAATTTTTTCTCCAGAAGTACAAGGTATACTTACACTTGTGCTCCTCGCGGCGACTCTCGCTTTATTTTACTATGCGATGATTCAGATGTCACCTAAAAAAACTCAGGAAGAGGTCGAAGTAAAAACCGTAATAACATGCACTAGCACAGGGCAAACAACCGAAAGGGCTTTCCAGAAAGGAGATTATGTAGGGAAAATTTTAGGAGAATGTGAAAACAGTGGTCAGAGCGTCATAACTAGTATTTTTGAAGTTAAAAAGGAAATAAATAAAAGCAAAAAGTAGAAATATCTTCAATAGTTTTTACTAAAAATCAGTTTCGGTTGGTTCGGATTACAAGATACTTTTTAAGAAGTCGATTGGGCTCAAGTTAAGTTTTAAATCTGCGAACTTATCAACTTCGCTATTTTCCTGGTTTATCTCAACTATGTAAATGCCTCCAAAATTTTTCGCGATCCAAGGTAAATAAGACCCAGGAGAAATTATATCCACTTTTCCTAATACTAATAATAGCTCAGAGGACATTATTGACCTTATAGAGCTATAAATGATTTTTTCCTCATCACCTCTTGAAAAAACAGGTATTATCCTTTTACCTCTGCATTTTTCAATTTTATTTAAATTATCCTTAGTAATCTCTATCATCTCTTTATCGCTTTCACATTTCAACTCATAGAACCTTCCATGAATGTAAATAGCAATGTTTTCAGGCCATATCCATCCTGCTGGAGTAAGCTCTACTATTCTATTTACCTTATAATTTTGAACGAGCTCGGATAAGAGACCTACTTTCTCCTTATCATAATACTCAAAAAGGTCATTGAAGCAAATTGCAGAATTTTGTTCCGAAGGATTCAACACAAAATCTATACAACTATTTGGCATATATATCGATGATACTACGCTCAAAACTTTTCCCTTTAGATGATCTTTTATATTAGTTGGATTCAAATAGCCCACCACTCTTCGTGTTTCTAAACGATTTTTTTGATTTCAGCCTTTCTGTTTTTTATATCTACAATAGCAAAATTTCCATGCATTAGAGAACCTGCATTTACCACCAAAGTATCTCCTATGTAATCTATTCCAGGCGACTCATGAACATGTCCGTGAAGGTGAGCCAGTGGGGAGTATTTTTCGTCTATTTCTGTTAGCTCTGGCAAACCTATATGTATCCCTCCAAATGATACATCCGTATTTTGTGTAATTGGAGGGTGGTGGGAAACGATCACAAGGTTCCTCTTCTCTTTCATTTCTTCGAGTTTTTTCAGAGCATAGGTATACGAAGAGTAAAAGTTCTGCCCACCAATGCCTAAAAAGTAATATTCTCCCAGCTTTACGAGCTTAGAGTCAATGTTATAGCTTTTCTCTGTAAATATCTTTATTAACCCGACATCATCCATGTTTCCGGGAACGAAAAGTATTTTATCAGATAGCTTCTCTAACAGATCAACTATCTCTCCGTCGCATTCTAAATCTCCATGTACAATTGCAATTTCATATTCTAATTCATCTCTCAATTCTAAAAGTCTTTTTAAATTCTTTAAAGAACAGTGTATGTCGCCTATCTGAAGCAATTTCATCCATTTCACACTCATTAATAAAGCTAAATTCTTATTTGAATTTTTTATTTCTTAAAAACTAATAAACCCACATTGTTTTATTATAAGATAAAAAGGTGATCAATGCTATGCCAAAAAAGAGAGAGGGAGGAGAGGAAAAGCCTAAAGCAAGAACTATGACAGAGCAAGCTGAAATGAATGTTTCCGTTCCAGATGAGCTATTAAAGAGAGCGGAGAGGGAATTGAAGCAAGTCGAATATATAACTCCATTTATGCTATCTCAGAAACTCAGCGTTTCAATAAGCACATCTAAGAAGATACTGAAAATGCTCGCCGAAAAAGGCACTCTTAAGACAATAGTCCAGAATCGTAGAGCTCCCATATATGTTCCTGCAGATAAGGTTTAAATAGAAGTTTTAGAGATTTGTATTTATTTATAATTTAAAAACTTGTTAAAAACTTTTTAAAAAAATGATAACCTTTATAAATAAAAAGATTTCATTATAATTAATTGCTGTCAAATATGAAGTAAAGTTTTGCGCAAAAATATACACAGTATATAAAAAATATGAAAAAAACATATATAAGAGAGTATATATAAATTTAATTAAAAGGAGGGTGAGAAAAATGAAGCTAAAAGAAATATATGAAGATGAGGAAGTCGTAGTTGAGGTTGGCCCTCACGACGACGAGATTCCAGAGCTCATAATGGATCTCTTCAAGAAGAAACAGAGACCACTTACATGGCAACAACTGAGAGAGCATTTTAGTGCTATAATAGGTGAGGACAGACTTAGAAGGGCACTTAGGCAGTTAGTAAGCGAAGAAAGACTTGTGCAATTGAATAGGACAACCTATGCAGATCCTGAGACGCTGACGCCAGAAATAATTGAGGAGCTGGAAAACAAGAGAAGGATCTCTTCAACTAGAGCTAGAAATTACATTTATGATGCGATGAAAAAGAAAAGTATCAATGGAGAGAAAAACTAAATATATTTTTAACGCTGTATAACGAATTCTAATGAGTTCAATGGAATAGCCCCATTCTTTCCAACAATAACTGTATTCTCTAACCTAAAGCCAATTTTTTCGGGGAAATAAATTCCTGGCTCTATTGCCACTACTTCATTTTCCATAAATACCTCGTTACTAGTCGGTCCTATGTTGGGAGCCTCATGCACATCAATACCAACTCCATGTCCTAATGAATGAATAAAATACTTTTCCAATCCATATTTTTTTAGAATATTTCTTGCAATACCGTCTATTTCTTTAGCACCTGCACCAGTTTTTAAGGCATCGAGGGAAGAGAAGTATGCTTCTTCAAGCAATTCTATATATTTTTTGAATTCCCCCTTTTCAGGTATAATAGTTCTCGTCATATCTGAAGCATAGCCTCCAAATTTAGCGCCGGTGTCTATAAGAAGGATATCATCCGCCTTCAATTCTCTATTTCCGCTAATGGCATGGGGGTTTGAAGCGTTTTCTGTTATAGCTACAATTGGGTCGAAAGCTAAATATTCAGCACCAGATTTATAAAGTTGGCATATATGCTCACTATAAATTTCTTTTTCCCTCATTCCATTCCTTAGATTTTCAATCGTTTGTGAAAGAGCTTTCTCTGTGATCTCGACTGCTTTTTTAATTAGGTCTATCTCTTCAGGAAGCTTAGTCCTCCTAACTCTGATCATTTCGTCGTTTATTTGAACGACAGATTTAACTTTAGATTTTATATTGCTATCACTGCTCTTATTTAAATCTAAATCGATACCTATTTTGTCGCTTTCTATTAAAAACTTGGCTACCGCTTCATTTATGCTTCCTATGAATTTTTCTACCCCTTCTTCTAGTCCGAAATCATATCTAGTTACCCCTATAACCCTGAAATATCCTCCAAAAAGTTTCTTGATCTTCCAATTTTCCATAAATGGAATGATAATCGTATGCTCCTTATTGACGAAGTCTAAAATTGCAGCTCCGCTTAATTCTAAGCCTGTTAAGTAACGGATATTTGTGTCGTTCATTAAAACTATCTTACTAATCCCTTTCTCCTGGGCTATTTCTTCGATCTTTTTCAGTTTTTTAAGAAATATGTCTCTCTCATAAATAGAACTGCTTATTTTTCTCACCTCATGATGCAGTAAAAGATAACAAATAATTTTTAATATTTTTTCAATATAACCTTTTTTTAATGATGACTTGTCTTTGATAAACTACTTGAACTGAAAATTTAATAATTTAAAAATACTATTGATACTAGTTAGTTATTTAATCCCTTTTAATTTTTATTTTAAAATGTAAAATACCAATGAGGAGATATCAATGTCAAATAATAATAACGATAACTTGATAATCGAAAAACTGTTTAAGCCAAAATCTATAGCAGTAGTCGGAGCTAGTAGGAATTTGGAGAAAATAGGAGGAGTTATTCTGTCAAATTTAGTGAAAAATAAATTCAATGGAAAAATATATGCTGTCAACCCTTCAGCTAAGGAAATATTGGGAGTTCCATCTTACCCATCTCTCTTGGATATACCTGATGAGGTAGAACATATAGTTGTCGCCATACCTGCAGAGAAAGTGCCAGAGATTATAGAAGAAGCTGGGAAAAAAGGAGTAAAGGTAGCAACAATTATAGCATCTGGATTTAAGGAAGTAGGAAGGGCTGACTTAGAAGAAAAAGTCGTTAATATTGCGAAAAAGTACGGAATAAGAATTTTAGGTCCTAACGTTTTCGGTGTAGTTTATACTCCTATGAACCTTAATGCAACATTCGGTGCCGAGCATATTCATAAGGGAAAAATTGCGTTTTTGACGCAGAGTGGAGCTTTAGGAATAGCTTTAATGCATTGGACTTCAATGGAAAAGATCGGCCTATCTTCTATAGTGAGTATGGGGAACATGGCAGATATAGATGCAATTGATCTGGCGAAGTTCTTTGAGAAAGACGAGAACACAAAGGTTATAGGTCTTTACCTTGAAGGATTGGGAACTGGGAAGGGACATGAGTTTATAGAAGTATTCAGCGAGATTACAAAGAAAAAGCCTGTTATTGCGCTGAAGGCAGGAAGATCGGAGAGGGGAACGAGAGCAGTTGCGAGCCATACAGGAAGTTTAGCAGGAAGCGATGCTGTTTATGATTCAGCATTAAAGCAAGCGGGTGTGCTTAGAGCAAGCGATGTAGAGCAGCTTTTCAATTGGGCAAAGATGATGGCATTTTCGGAGAGCTTTGAAATTAACGGAAAGGGTTTTGTCATTATTACCAATGGAGGAGGGATGGGAGTAATGGCTACCGATGCTTCAGAGTTTAATGGTCTACCGCTCTTGGAAGTTCCTGAAGAGCTGAAGAAAGAATTTAGAAAGACCATGCCATGGTTCGGATCTCCTAACAATCCGATAGATTTAACTGGACAGTCAAATGTCCAGAACTACATAGAGGCTATAAAGGTCGCTCTAGAAAGCGAATTAGTTTCAGGAATTACAGTCATGTACGGCGAAGTTGCATTTCTCGATCCAGTTGAATTGGCAAACGGCATAGCGAAGACATTGAAGGAATACAATAAGAGCAGGAAGCCTGTAAACGTTGTGATGCTAGGGGGAGAAAAGACAAAGATGGGAACAGAGATCCTTGAGGAAAACGGCGTTCCAGTATATCCAATACCAGAAAAGGCAATAAGCTCGATGGCAGCATTGTATAAGTATTCAAAAATTATAGGGAAGGCTAATCTGAAAATCTAATATTTTACATCAAAAAAACTTTCAACATTATCAATATTAATTTTTTCTAAGAAATATTTGCTTACGTCTCCTTTTTCCAGGAGAGATAGCTGGATGTCTGGAAGATTCCAAGGATATGTGATCCTCCCTCCCTCTTTCTTAGAGTCTACGTAGTCACTTTCAATAAGTACATATTCAGGGTTTCTTATTGTAGTAAAAAGGGATTTCAAGCCCTCTATGATTCCCGGATAAGTCGTCCATACCCTCCTGTTTTTTGCTTCTTCAACAATGCTTGAGGTAGCATGATGTATCAAGAACTGGTCACTTTTTAAACCGGTTTTGTATGCTAAAGAAGCGATATTTTCTACGGTAAATCCCTTTATGTTTTCCAAATGCAGTTGAATCTTGCATCCATAGTCTTTTGCGAACGTAAAGGAGCTCTCCAAAATTTCCTGAGTTATAACAGCAACGTCCATCCTGATCTTGTAGTGTTGCCTTCCAATTTCCCCGATTCCATCCAATAACCCTTCTTTGCACATATCGAAAATTTTCTCGATTGTTTTTAATGCGAAATCTCTCACCTTTAATGTAGGGAGCCCATACTCTGCAAGCTTGTCAATTTCTGCTGGGTGGATCCCGGCGAAACATTTTACCTTCAAACCAGTTTCAGTTGCGGATTTGCAATCTCTCATATGAAGGTTGACCAGCTTAAGATACTCGTCAACATCAAAAATATAAGAATCAGAGTAATCCCAAGCCGGATTATTTAAAAATGCTATAAACCATCCGTTATTTTCCCTGAACTTTTCCGCGATCTTCTTCGCTCCTATTCCCTTTATAGGATTGTTGTGAGCATGAGAATCTGAAAAAATGAGTTTTTCCTCATTCATTCTCTAACACCTGATACGGTGCAAGAATTAAGTGGTATTCTCTTATGAGAGTTCTTTAAAATTGTATTCCAAATATTTTCTACATCAGATTTTTCAATGTTCAGCATTTTGCTTACGTTTTCTACAGTCTCCTGCTTCTCTACCAATAGAAAAATTATTTTGTCCAGAATTGAATAGTCATATTTTAACTCATCAGTAGCTTTCTGCCCAGGCCATAGTCCAGGGCTACTCGGCTTATAAGAGATTTTTTCCGGCACCCCGAGGTAAAGAGCAAGTTGCCTAACTTGTGTTTTATAAAGATTTGCGATGGGATAAATGTCTCCAGCTCCGTCACCCCACTTCGTAAAATACCCGAGAAGATATTCGCTTTTATCGCTAGTTGCAGCAACTAAGTAATTGTTTTTGTTTGCAAAATAATAGAGGATCATCATTCTGGCTCTTGCCTTTAAATTACCTTTAGCTTTCTTATCAGCCGTTTCGTAACTTTCTCCAAAGAGATCAAGAGCAGATCTTACCACATTGGTTATATCTAAAACGCTATATTTTATTCCTAATTTTTCAGCAATGTAAATAGCATCATTGATATCTTCCAAATTGCTTTCAATTTCTGGCATTATTAGACCAAAAACCTTTTCTCTCCCTACAGATCTTACAAGCATATATAATGTGACAGTTGAATCTAGTCCGCCGCTCAATCCGATTACATATCCAGAAGCATTGCTTCTTTCTAAATAATTTTTTATGCAAGAACTGATTGCCCCATCCACTTTTATGTAATCCATTTTTTCCAAAAATGCAAAGTCATCTGACATCTAGAACCACTTGTAAAAGTCTTTTTAAGATGATATGTAATTTTTCACTTCCTCTCTTTAAGCTTTTCACTATACTCTTTTCCTTTACTTTTCAGCAGATGTTCAAACTCGTTTAGTGTACTTTGGAAGAGGTCATCTATTTCTTCACTTGCATTTTTGTACTTTTCATCTAGAATCTTTATTTTTTCCTCGATCCAAACTTCTTTTTCTTTGCCCTTTTCTGCCATTTTCCAATACCTATGTTTTTTGTTTATCATTAATAGCATATATTTTTATACTCTTTCTAAGCTCTTCAATAAATCTTTCATAGCTTTTAGGGCATCCGATCAAGATCGATTCGGTTTTTTTATCTAATATTAATGGAAGAAGAGCCTCTCCGTCCTCATAAAAGAGAACCTCCTCAATATTAGCATCATCACAATTGCTAATTTCTACATACTCAAACTCTATTCCTGCTTTTTTGAGAAATAAAAAAGCTCTTTCACAAGGACTGCAGCCTTTTAAACCGTAAACAACAAGCTTTCTTTTTTCTTCCATCTCTACATCTCTCTATCATTATTTTTTTAAAAAAAATAATATTTTTAAGGATCAATGGGCATAAGAATGTAACTTTGATTCTATCCAGAAAAGTTTTCTTTTTAATTAATGTAATGTTTTCAAAGAATTGTCTATGAGATAAAATAACAAGGGGTTCAGGTCTCATATAAGTTCATAGATCAATATCATCCCATCATTTCTATTCCCCTGCATCCCTTCTTGGTTCTGCATGTGGCTTTGGAGCTTTCACGCGCACAGTATTCGAGGAATATATTCTCTATCTCAAATCAGATAATCAATATCAGTCCCTATAAACCTTTATGAAACTCAAAACACTTTGTCTAGGCTTTTTTGAAATATCTATACATTCATTTCTAATTGTCACGATAATCAGTGTTTAAGTTTTCTATAAGGATCATAAATGTTTCTCCACTTTTTTGCATTACGACTTTAACCCCTTGTGGAAGCTCTTTTACTATATCGCTAGGTCTTTTCCTTATTCTTCCCTCTAACAGGTCAAGAAAGAATATGTGTGGATATGTCTTGTCTATGTCAATCAGCACAATTTTTTTGCTGTATTTTTTTGCTTCAGTAAGTGAGTTTTTCCAAGAATTTGAGTAGAAAATAGAGTTTATGAAAAAAGAGCAGTCAAAAAAGAATCCCTCGCGAAATGGTAGGCTATCCATGGAGGATCTTATATATTCTCTTTTATCATCTTTATCAAAAATGTTCAAAACATCAACTCCAATATACATTTCAAAGTTGTCTAGTATTTTACCAAAATTTCCTTTACCGCAACCGATATCGAGAATCTTACGACAATTGTTCAGCTCTGCTTCATTTTTTGCTATTCTGTATTCTTCAAATTTTGGGCTAGCAGGATATATTCTGTAAATCAGAGAGAGGTAAATATAGAGAAGCTTTCTTCTAACATCAGATAGAAAAAGTCTTACCCTTTTCAATGATCATCACATAATCTTTTTCTGCAATTTTATTAAATTAAAAAAGCGTTGATTAGCTAGATAGGTCTTATTGCTAAAACTATCAATAAGAGTCCAGCTATTATAAAGACCAACTCTCTCACAATAGCAACTTTTCTTTCATTAACCTTTTTCAATGTAAGCACTATAATTTCAAGGAGTATTAGGAGAGGGGCAACAAATATTATATCATATATAAGTAGATATAATATTTTTGTCAGCATTCCGCTTACAGTAGATAGTAGCAAAATAAAAACTATATATGGTCCTGCAGAGCATGGTATGAGTGAAATTGATAAAATTAGACCGAGAATGTAGTGCAACGCAGGACTTTTATTCATCCAGCTCTTTATGTTTAAGAAGGACTTATTATTTTTACCCTCATTTTCTTTACATATTATACAGTTCCTTTCCTGAGTTAAATAAGAATATGCGGAATATATTATCAATATAATTCCGTAAAATGCTAAAATGTATCTAGCAATTGTTGAGGGTAAAGTCCCTAAAGATGATATTACCTTCAGAAGTCCTAGCCCAAGAGCTAAATAGCCTGTGAATATTCCTAATGCAAATCCAAGGCCTGAAATTGCTGCTCGCTTTCTCGATTTATTTACTGCTATTGTAACTATTAGCAAGCTATATACAGATATTATACAAATGTTAACGGCATCACTAGCAGCCAAAGAGACTAGAGTTGCAATGAAAGAATTACCCGAATATTGGTATGAATTAGGAATTGTAGTATTTGTAATCGAAGTTGTAGTGTTAGCGGGCGCAGTTGTCGTATTCGTTAGAGTCGATGTTGTAGTAAATGTGACGTTTTGTCCTAGGATGAATCTATAGATGATATACTCTTGTTGTTGTGTATTTGCATTTACATACCCTGCTAAAACTTCACCTGTATCAGTTGCTACATAAACGGGAAAGCCTGTTTGATTTGGGGGTGAGGAAAGGAACAAATTCCAAAATGTGGTATTTTCAACATCTCCAATAACGATTGCAAGCAAATTGGTATTATTATATATCACAAAAGTTTGAGGAACGGATAAAGGCATGCCAGAGAATCTAATCCAATTTGCAAAATTTGTCAGACATGTGGTGGTGTTTGATGATATATCGCAGAAATAGTAGTTCTGAGAAAAAGTAGTATTAAAGAAAGAAATCTGATGCATGCAATAAGGACATCCCGTTTCTCCATAAACGAAAAATTTAACATAAGAGGAAGTCTGTTCAGCATGCATTATGCTTGCTGTAGCTGTCAGAAAAATCAAGGAGAGCAATGCTATGGCAACTAATAATTCCTTTTTTTCCAAAAACAATAACCTCATTTGTACTCTTTTTTAGCCGAAAGACAATCCTTTTTAAAAAGAAAAAAGTTAATAAAAATTTAAAAAAGATTGAAAAATTAGATCCATCCTCTGAGCTTCATTGCAGTGTAAACTCTTTCTACCGCAAGAGCGAATGCTGCATCTCTCATAGTAACTAATCTCTCTGGATATCTCTCTCTTAGTTTATTCCAGTATGTGTTAGTCCTATTGAAGTTGTTGCTCATTATTGAGCTAAGTTTCTGCCTAGTTTCTTCCTCATCCCAGAAGTACCACTGCAAGTTCTCCACCCACTCGAGGTAAGACATTATTACTCCTCCTGCATTTGCAAGAATGTCTGGAATTACTGCAACGAAATCCTTTCTTGAATAGAGAATCTTTTCTGCATCAGGAGTTGTTGGACCGTTTGCACCTTCGACGATAAGTTTAGCTTTTATGTTCTTAGCTTTTTCGGCCGTTATAACATTTTCTAAGCTACATGGAAGCAATATGTCAACATCTGTATATAGTATTGTATCAGGATCGTTGGATTTTTGACCTCTTGGATAGTTTCTTACATCTTTTAAGATCTCTGGAGATTTTAAAGCGAGTTCCACATCAATTCCCTCTGGGTCATATACGCTTCCATATGCATTACTAATAGCTATAACTTTTGCTCCGAACTTTGAAATCCAGTAGGCTGCATAGCTACCAACATTTCCGAAGCCATGCACTGCAACTTTCTTGCCTTTTAATCCTCCCATCCATAGGTCTGCCGCTTCTTTTGCCATAACAGCAACTCCATATCCAGTAGAATAAATTCTCACGGGGTTGCCCCAAAGCTCTGGCGGTTTTGCAGTAAATACAGCTGGCACGTTCCTTCCAGCTAATTTGCTATATTCGTCTACCATCCAAGCCATTGTCTGTGGATTAGTATTAACGTCAGGTGCTGGTATATCCTCTTCTGGACCGATTAATTTGTAAATCCCTCTAACATACGTTCTGCTTAAAGCTTCAAGCTCCCTCATGCTGAGCTTAGAAGGATCAACCTTTACTGCGCCTTTGCCTCCTCCATAAGGAATTCCCGCAAGAGAGTTCTTAAGTGTCATGCCAAGAGCTAGCGCCATGTCGGTCTCCAATGTAACTTCTGGATGATATCTTATTCCTCCTTTATAAGGTCCAAGCGCATTGTTGTACTGGACTCTATAACCTTCGAACACTTGTAGTTTGCCATTGTCAAGTCTTAATGGAATCTTAACTTGAATAATTCTATCTGGCTTGCTTAGGTAGTCAAAAACCTCGCTAGGTAATCCAGCAAGGTTTACTGCTTCTTTTAAAACTCCTAATTCCCATTCAAAATAATTTGACAAATTCATCACCTTTAAACACGATAAATTTTTTCGCAATGTATTATTTTTTTATTTTGGGTTAAAAAAATTTTTGTTTACTAAAAAACGTTATAATACCATTTATTTAAAATCATAGTAATTTATATTTTTTTTAGATATGATTGTTTTATTTTTTCTTGTAGTTGTTTCTTTTTTTATCTTATAGCTTTGTTTTAAAAATTTTTAAAGAAGTTATTTTTGTTCATTATTAATTTCATTCTCAACGTTAACTTTTTATTCTTTCAGAAAAATAAAAAAGAGAGAGCAAAATTGATTAACGGAAGCTCAGTTTGGACGATTGCAGAGACGAGCATAGGAGTCCTAGTTTCTATATATGCAGGCATGCTTGTAGAACAACTTGTAGACTGGATCAGCTGGAGGTTTAAGAAGTCATCTATAGGAATATCAATGATATTGGCTCCCATATTTACTTCTGCACCTGAGCTTGCTATTCTCCTCATCGCTTTATTTGAGGGAAAGTATAGAATTTTTTGGGGATCGATAGTTTCCCAGCCATTTATGGCCAGCACGATTGTATATCCGGTAATTGTCATCGCTGCTTTTTTAGGATACTATTTGGGAAAGAGAAGTAGCAGAATCTTGCATGTGGACAGAAGCGTCGCAATCCCTTTATTAATATTTACACTTCCTCTGCTTCCAATAATTTTTCTCCATCCTGAAAAATATGGATTGTTAGGGAGAATTTACGGTGTAGCTCTTCTTTTAATTTATTTCGTCTATGCTAAAAAATCTCTTAAGACGAGTGAAGTGGAAGTCGAGAGAAGGAATCTCTCTTTGAAGAATTCCATACTGCAGGTATTTGTGTCAATAGTGCTTTTGTATGCGGGTGGTGAGCTCATAGTAAATGGAATTTTTTCTTTGGGGCAGGAATATGGATTAGATCAGAGTGCGCTTTCAGTGATCATTACACCGTTAGCTGGGATTATCCCAGAATTTATAGTAGGGCTTATTTTTGTAATTAAAGGAAGGGATAGCGAAGGGATTAGCGTGATAATCGGCGAAAAAGCATTATTCGGAACCTTTTATCCAGCTATAGCACTTATTTTGAATATATATGAATTATCTTATTCATCCATATCAGCTTTGGCAATCGCGCTGATTATTTCTCCAATAGAAGCTATAGCTATTTATTTTGGCTATTTTGGAGTTACTGCTCCAATAGGACTAGCGGGATATATTTGGTACGTGATTGATGTCCTTTTTTAGTATTAAAAGCCAGATGAATCTATTATCTCTTGACTATGTTATATTTCTAAGAGTAACAGAGCATTGTGAGCTACCCCGCCATTAAATGGCGGAGCTTCCAGCGCTTAGCTGAGGGTTTTGCGCCTCCGCCCTTCTCTGAAGGTTCGGGAGGCTCACTGCTCCCCCATCTCATGCATCTCATTAATGTATGGGATATATTAAACATCCTTCATAGCGGGGAACATCCCAAATTCATTTTGTGAAGAAATATTTAAAACTTTACCCCATCCCCGCTTAAAGACGAGGTTTTCATTTATTAAGACTTTGGGTTGTTAAAAATATAAAAAACAAAAAACTGTATTTTTAGTCTTTATTTTTCGTGCTTATTTTCTTCCTAGTTTTAATGTAATTTCTATTGTGCTGACTCTGCTTGTTCTATCCTGTCCTTGAACTACTTGGCTTCCTATTTTTATGTCTTTTACTTCTACTTTTTCTGCTAGTAGTTTATTTCTTATTATTTCTACAGCGTCTACAGCTTTGCTAATAGCCCTCCCTCTTGCTTTTACTATTACCTCGTCAACGCCTTGGTTGAGGAGGGCTAATACAGCCATTACGTAGTTCATAACTGGTTTTTTACCAACTAATATTACATTACTTGGGGTAGTTCCTTGGGTTGCCATGTTTTCCACCTTTTTAATATTTTCCGTTTTAGGAATTTTTGTATTCCAACAATTTACTGACGGTTCCGAGCTAACCCCTAAGGTTAGCTCTGTCATCACTCTTGTTTGAATTTATTTAATTCTGACATTTATAAGTCTTTACTACTTTTTAAACTTATTCTTTTAAATTTTGAACAATTTAACCTTCTGAAGATCTTGGTTATTGTATTATCGAGAAAGTTTAGCAAAGCCAGAAATAGCATTAATCTTTTCCGAGGTATATAGCCCCAAGATGACAAATCATTGCGCAAGACCTAAACCTTAAGGACAGGGAAGAAGTGAGAATCATTCAAAAGAATAGCGGGTTTCCAAACAAATTTAGGAATGTTTCCATATCAAATGAATGAAGAAACTTTTTATAAACAACTTTTCTATCTACAAAATATAAAGATTAATTATTTTAGCTTTGGAAAAAAATTTCTTACGAGGACTGTTCAAAATTGATGCCGAAAATCAAGATTTATAATACCTTGACCAGACAGATCGAAGAGTTCGTTTCGAGTGAAGAAGGAATTGTGAAAATGTACGTGTGCGGTCCAACAGTATACGATTACTCCCATATCGGTCATGCCCGAACTTATATTTCTTTTGATGCGATTAAAAAGTACTTCCAGCTAAGAGGCTACAAGGTGATTCATGTCCAAAACATAACAGATATTGATGATAAGATAATAAAAAGGGCGAATCAGGAGGGAAAGAGCTGGAAGGAGATCGCAGATTTCTATACAGAAGATTATATAAATGCCATAGAGAAACTGAGAATTGAGCCAGACATTCTTCCAAGGGTTACGCATCATATTGAAGATATTATTGATGCTGTGAAAAGGCTGATAGAAAAGGGATATGCATATGAGTCAAACGGAAGCGTGTATTTTGATGTGAGCAAATATGATGCTTACGGAGAGCTTTCAAAGAAGACAGGTGGAGAAAATTGGAGGCAGGAAGAGGAAGTTATAAAGGAAAAGAAAAATCCCTTCGATTTTGCATTGTGGAAGAAGATGAAGGAAGGAGAGCCATATTGGGAGAGCCCTTGGGGATATGGCAGACCAGGATGGCATATAGAATGCAGTGTAATGTCTTCTAAATACTTAGGAGTTCCTATAGACATACATGGAGGGGGAGGAGACCTCATCTTTCCTCATCACGAGAACGAGAGGGCGCAGTCTGAAGCGCTCTTCGGGATTAAACCGTGGGTAAGATACTGGTTACATACAGGCATGCTGACTATAAGAGGAGAAAAAATGAGCAAAAGCTTAGGTAACATTGTATTCCTGAAAGATCTACTATCTAAATACAAACCTGAAGTTATAAGGCTATGGGTTCTCAGCGCCCACTATAGAAATCAGATAGAATTTAACGAAGAATTATTAAGGCAGGCAGAAGCAAACTATAAGAGGATCACTACTGCCTACATCGAAATCGAAAATCAGATGAAAAGCGCTAAACCTAGATTTTCTCTGAGCAAGGAAGAGATCGAAACTATGAATGAAATTATAAATCTGCACAGGGAGTTCCATCGCGCTATGAGCGAGGATTTTAACACTACTTTGGCATTTAAGTATTGGATGGAGGCAACAAGCATTTACTACAAAAAAGTCAGTAATAGTGAAAATTTGAGCCTCCTTCAGTCTTTAAAGTTTCTATTCGATGAGATAGATAGAGTCTTCGACATTCTTCCTCAAAAAGTTAGGAGTGAAGGAGAGTCTGAGCTCGCTGAAAGCCTCATAAGGCTTTTAATCGACGTAAGGAAAGCGCTCAGAGAAAAAGGCAACTATGAGCTAGCGGACAAAATAAGAAGTGAGCTTGGGAATATCGGGATACAGCTAATGGATAAGGGAAGCGAAACAAAGTACTTAGTTACAAGAAAATAAGAATGGTGCGAGTGAAAACGCCAATCAATTCAGAAAATGATAATGCTTTTTGGAAGGAGATAATTTTATCTCTAAGTGAAATAGTTGGAGTATATGAGAAGGCAAACAACATAATGAGCCTATTCACTCTTAAGTACGTAAGAGAGAAGTTTTTTCAATTCGTTTTTGAAAACATTGAAGACGGAAAAGCGCTAAGAATATTGGATGCAGGCACAGGACCAGGGACTTCTCTTGTATATATCTTGAAAAAAAGCGGAAAGGAGCATTACTGCATTGGACTAGATCCTTTGCCGGAGATGATCAACACATCTAGAAAGAACTTCATTGATTTAGATAATGTAGACTTTGTAAGGGGGGTTTTCGAGCACCTTCCTTTTAGAGAAGATACTTTTGACTTGGAAGTTTCATCTTTTGCATATAGAGACGCAATAAATTATCTTTCTGTGGCTCTCGAACTAAGCAGAACTCTGAAGAGAAGCGGTCAATTATTTATATTAGATTTGAATAAGCCCTATGAAAAAAGGATCATTGCTAACTTTATGGAGAAAATTTACATGTCAATATTCCCAATTTTTGCTGGAACGATTCTCATGGGAAAAAATGGCTTTGAACTTTACAGAATCCTGAAGAAGACATACATTAGACTTCCATCAAGCGCAGAAATTTACCTCATTTTTAAGAAAGTTTTCAAGCATTGTAAGTATTATGTGATGTTACATGGTGCTGTTATGCTTCTCCATCTAAAAGAACCTATCCGAATTTCTTCTCAACATAAAGGTTGAGTTTAGCTTCAAACCTTTTAAAGGATATATTTGCTTTTCTTGAAGAATTTAATACATAGAATTTTTCAGTTTGGAGGCCAGAAGATTTTTAAAACTGGTAGCCTCGTTTTGAAAAAGCGAGTAAGAGGTCGACCTACAGATAATAAAACAGATAATAAAAATATTATTTTGGCGTATTTCTAAAAGAAAATGAATTTAAAGATTGCTAACAGCTATACAAGGGGTGTGCTTTTTTGAAAACAATCGCTTACAAGGAAATGGATATTGAAAAGGTGCTAGAAGAATTAAAGACAAGCAGGAATGGTTTAAGCGAGGAAGAAGCTAAGAACAGGCTGAAAATCTACGGGAGAAACTCGATTGAGGAAAAGAGAGAAAATCCAATAGTAGAATTCTTGAAGAAGTTTTATGGTCCAATGCCTTGGCTTCTTGAAATAGCAATTGTTCTATCAATATTAATAGAGCACTATTTGGAAGCGGCAATAATAGCGGCTCTCCTAGTTGTAAATGCAGTAATAGGATATAGGCACTCGGTAAATAGTAGAAGGGCAGTTGAACTTTTAAAATCCAAGTTAAAGATAAAGTCTAAGGTACTGAGGGATGGTAGTTGGAAAGAAATTGATGCGAGTGAAATAGTCCCGGGAGATATAATAGTAGTGGGTTTGGGGGATGTTGTGCCTGCTGATTGCAAAGTAATTGAAGGAGAGCTCTCAGTAGATCAGTCAGCTTTAACTGGTGAATCGTTGCCTGTTGAGGTTTCCGCTGGAGGAATAATTTTTTCCAGTTCGTTGATAAAAAGGGGAAAAGCCGTATGTGTTGTAGTGAATACTGGAAAGAATACGTATTTTGGAAAAACTGTCGAGCTTGTAAAAATCGCTCACCCCAAATCTCACCAGCAGGAAGTTTTACTCTCTGTTACAAAAGCTATGATGATATTTGGAGTTATAGCTATGGCAATAGCTACTGCCTACGCAATTATAGCTCATGTCAAAAATGATATTATATCTATATTGACTTTTGATGTTGGAATACTTATGGCATGCGTGCCAGTTGCGTTGCCAGCGGTCATGACTATAATTCAGGCAGTAGGAGCTATGAGGCTAGCATCAGAAAACGTTTTAGTCACTAGACTTGATACAGTTGAAGATGCAGCTTCAGTGGATGTGATAGCCCTAGACAAGACCGGAACAATTACAATGAACAAGCTCTCAGTAGTTGATGTAGTTCCACTCAAGGGTCATAGCGAGAAAGAAGTTCTAGAAGCAGCTCTCATCGCTTCAAGTGAAGAAGGAGGAGATGCAATCGATCAGACTGTCATTGATTACGCTCAAAAGAAAGGTATCAGCAGGAACAATTACACAGTTGTGAAATTCATACCTTTCGATCCTGCTTTGAAAAGGGCAGAAGCTATTGCGAAAATCGATGGGAGAGAAGTCAGGTTTACAAAAGGAGCACCACAAGTTATACTTCAACTGTGTGGTTATGAAAATGGCTCCAAAGAAATAGAAGAAAAAATCAGGGAGATGTCAGAAAAGGGATATAGGACCCTTCTGGTAGCACGAAAAGATGAAAGTTCCGATGGAAAATATGAGCCTTTAGGAATTATGGCTTTAGCTGATCCTCCCAGACCGGATTCCATGAAACTGATTGAGGAACTTAAAAGCCTTCAAATAAGACCAAAAATGATAACTGGAGACAGTGTGCTTATTGCAAAGCAAATTGCTAAGGAGGTGGGCATAGGAGATAAGATCTTTTCCATGGGCGAAATTAAGGGGAAGAATGAAGATGAGATGAAGAAAATAATTGAAGAAGCTGATGGATTTGCAGAGGTATATCCTGAGGACAAATATACTATAGTAAAAACACTGCAGGAAAACGGTCACATTGTGGGAATGACAGGAGATGGTGTTAATGATGCACCTGCGCTGAAGCAGGCAGAGGTGGGCATCGCTGTAAGCAACGCATCGGATGCAGCTAAGGCAGCTGCAAGCCTTGTTCTTCTAGAGCCGGGTTTAAAGGGAATTGTAGAAGCTATAAAGGTGAGCAGGCAAAGCTACCAGAGAGCACTAACATGGGTCATAAATAAAACAATTAAGGTCCTTCAATACGTTATGTTGATGACTGTCGGCTTTATATTGTTTAAATATGACATTATTACTCTTTTCGGAGTAGCACTGATACTTTTTGCGAATGATTTTACGACGATTTCTATAGCAACTGATAATGTAATATCTACTATAAACCCAAATAAGTGGAATGTAAAGAATATAACGCTTTCGTCTTCAGTTATAGGTATCCTCTTATTCATAGAGGGAATGCTAGGAATATTCATAGCGAGGGATTATTTCCACTTCTCTCTAAGCAAAATTCAGTCGTTTGTACTACTGATAGTGATATTCTCGAGCCAATTCAACGTCCTCTTAGTAAGAGAGAGAAGGCATTTTTGGTCCTCTATGCCTGGAAAAGCTCTATTGATATCCACGTCTTCAGTGCTGGTAATTTTCACGATAATTGGTGCGCTGGGAATAATAATAGAGCCCGTTGGTTTGAAAGCTTCACTGTTTGCTCTCGTCTATTCTGCAGTGTTTACATTAGCTTTAGACCCGGTTAAATGTTATGTGTTCAGAAAAGCTGGTCTCTAAACTTCTAATTGTTATAAATTTTGGATTTTTCATTTAATTTTAGCTTTCAAGTTTTACCTCTTTTTTAAAGCACTTAATAATAAAGCCAGCTTTTATATTATGCTTTTGTAAGTAGCTTTAAATCTCTCTTTGAATACTTTAATCTCCTCCTTAAAAACCTAAGCAACTATCTACATTTATCATTAGATGCTAAGATCATAAATCTTCTGCAAGTGGTGCTGGGCTTAATGATAAAGGCTGTATTTCAAAGTCTATGTCCAAGCTGCGCAGGGCCGATTTCATCTTATAGGTTGAGTTTGGGCGTGCCTTGCAATTCTTGCCTTCCTTCTTCAAAGCTGGATAATATGGAGGATATTTCAAAATATCCTCTAGAAAAAAAGATAAGGCTTATTTCAAAAGCTCTTTCGGATAATCCTCAGAGTGCATATCACCTCATGCGCGATACATTTGAAGAGCTTGAAAGTTTCGAAAAGTTGTTCAGAGAGAGTACTGGGAAAAACATCTGGAGCCTCCAGAAAACATGGGCTCACAGATTGCTTCTTGGGGAAAGCTTTGCAATTACCGCTCCTACTGGAGTGGGAAAGACCACGCTCTTGCTCCATTATGCCGCTTATCAGTTGAAGAAAGGAGAAAAAGTATACATTCTAGTCCCAACGGAATCCCTCCTTAACCAGACTGAAGAAAAGCTTAAGGAAATATGCTATAAGATGGGGATCGATGCGGAAATCGTAGTTTATCAAAGTAGAGCTAGTAAGAAGAAAAGGGAAGAAGTATTAAAAAAGATAGCAGAAGGTAAATTCGGTGTTCTTATAACAACAACTAGTTTTCTTTCAAGGCGCTATGATATATTGAAAAAACTGAAGTTCGACTTGATAGTAGTAGACGATGCAGACTCTCTTCTAAAGAATTCCGTGAACATTGAGAAAGTTTTAGTCCTTATAGGCTTCGACGAAGATGATGTGAAAATAGCTGAGAGGCTAATTAAGTGTAGAAATGAGCTATTCTTTTACCTTGGGACAAATAACAAGGAAAAAACAGAAAATTTGAAAAAAGAGTGCGAAGAGCTAGAGGTGTCTTTGGAAGAAGCAAAAGCGAAAAAGAAAATTGGACAGCTTGCTGTTGCAAGCGCTACAGGAAGGCAGGCAGGATCGAAGCCAAAGCTTTTTAAGGAGCTTTTAGGCTTTGAAATAGGTGGCATACATGATTATATGAGGAACATAATAGACTCATTCTACCTATACAAGGAGGATAAAGAGCTAATTGAAAAAATTAAGGAAATAGTGAACAATTTAGGAAGCGGAGGTTTAATTTTTGTCTCAAAAGACCTCGGTGTAAATAGGGCGAAAGAACTGGTAAAGGAGCTGGAAGATGAAGGAATAAAGACATCGCTCGCCACAGCTGGTAAAAGCGTTATTAAAAAGCTGGCTAGAGGGGAAGTTCAAGTCTTAGTGGGCGTTTCAAGCTATTACGGCGTCATAGTCAGGGGGATCGACCTACCTGAGGTCATTAAGTATGCGATATTTGTAGGCGTTCCAAAGAATAAGATGCCGTTAAACTCAGCACTATTCAGCCCAAGAAGGCTTTTGCAGGCTTTAATATACATTTCTGATAAAGACGAAAACATCAAGGCTAGATTCGAAGATTTGCAGAGCAAGATTAATAAGCTAAACCCAGGGGAGCAGTTTGCATTGAGGATTGCGCTTCAGAAAGGTACAACTAAGCAACTCAGTGGATGGCTCGGAGAAGTTGCAGATGTTATTCTTAAGACCATTTCTGAAGTTACTATTAAGCTTGATAGCATTATTCCAAGAGAGAAGGGGGCAGTTCTAAACTTAGGCACTTCATTAATAGAAAGAGGAGAAGATGGTTCGCTCTATTATATAAATCCTGACCCCTTAACATACATTCAGGCAAGCGGGAGGACAAGCAGGTTTCTGAACGATAAAATGACGCTTGGCTTTTGCCTAATTTTCGAAAAGAGTAAGGAGTACCTGGAAGTGTTTAAGAAAAAAATAGGAAACTATGTTTACAGCTTCGATCCAAAGGAGCTTAGCTCGATAAATCTCAAGGAGATATCAGAAAGGCTAATTCTTTCTAGAATGGGAAAAGACGGATCAAAAAGCTTCAAACCAGCAAAGTCCATAATGTTTGTAGTTGAATCTCCGCATAAAGCTAAGACAATAGCTGGATTTTTCGGAAGGCCGGCAAAGAGAAGGTTCGGATCAGTAGTTGTGTATGAAATACCCATTGTAGACCAAGAGACCCTTGAGACGTACCTCGCAATGATTGTTGCGACAAAAGGTCACTTGTTCGATTTGGTCAGCGATAACAACATAGGAACGTACGGCGTAATAAAAGTAAATGAAGAATTTATACCTGTATACGCTCCCATAAGCAAATGCCTGAGTTGCGGGAGGACATTTGTAAGTTTGCATAACAAATGCCCTTACTGCGGTGAAAGCTTCAAAATAAAATCTTCAATGGAGACCGTTCATGTTCTCAGAAAAATTGCTATGGAATCTGAGGAAATATACATAGCCACTGATCCCGATGTTGAGGGAGAAAAGATAGCATGGGATGTTGAGATGGCTATAAAGCCATACAACAGCAAAATCATAAGAGCAGAGTTCCACGAGGTAACGAGGGAGGCAATATTAGAGGCAATTAGAAATCCGAGAAAGATAGATGAAAGTCAGGTCTCCTCCCAGATATTGAGAAGAGTAACCGATAGGTGGATCGGATTCCCTCTCTCAAGCAGGCTTTGGTCGGAGTTCCAAAAGCCCTGGCTTGGAGCAGGAAGAGTGCAGACGCCAACTCTGGGATGGATCATTTCCAGACATGAAGAATGGAAGAATGCACGAGGCTATTGGGTAAGAATTCCACTCATCAACTTATTCGCTGTGAAGCTGTTTAAGAAGGATAAAAAAGAAGCTGAAGATCTCAAGAATGCGATAATTAAGAGCGGATCCTTGAAAATAGATTCATATGAAATATACGAGCAGCAACTCCTTCCTCCTCCGCCTTATACTACTGATGAATTATTACATGATGCGAATATGGTTTATGGCTACGGAGCGCAATTTACAATGAAACTTTCCCAGGATCTTTTCGAGGCGGGGCTCATTACATACCACAGAACGGACAGCACTCATGTTTCTAATAAAGGAATTCAAATTGCAAGCGAGTATCTTTCAAAGGGCATCGGTAAGCCTGAAATCTTCTATCCAAGGAGTTGGGGAAGCGAGGGGACGCATGAAGCTATAAGGCCAACCAAAGCGCTGTCTGCTAGCGATCTAAAGAAAAGCATAGTTGATGGTACACTAAAAACTTACATTAATGTCACCGAGGCACACATTAAGCTCTATGACTTAATATTCAGAAGGTTCATTGCGAGTCAATCAAGACCATCGGTGGTTGAGAAATTAAAGCTGAATCTATCAATCAGCTATAATAGAGAAAAAGAGGTTTTTGAGAAAGAACTTATATTAAGGGAGAAAGAGACAGGCTTTTACGGCCTGCTTTATAATATTAATGAACAAACTCAAATTGCTGACTATATAAAAGAGGGAAGGATCCCTGTCGACGTTAGTAAAGTTGAGATCTATAGAGGCTCTCTTATTCCATTGTATACTCAAGGGGAAATAGTAAAGTTGATGAAAGAGAAAAAGATTGGAAGACCCAGCACTTATGCAAAGATCCTAGATAGCCTGAGGAGGCACGGATATGTGGTAATTTCAAAGAAGAGGAACTTTGTCATACCTACGAATACAGGAATAAAAGTATATCAGTACTTGAGTAGCAATTATAGCTCGCTAGTTAGCGAGGAGACTACAAGGAAGCTTGAAGAAGATATGGATGCTATAGAGGAGGGGAAGGAAAGCTATCTTGCACTGCTGGCTAAATTGTATGATGCTTTGACAAGACTTGGGTTGATCTCAGAAGTGGAATTAACAGCAGAAACACCGGTAAAGATCATGGATGAAGCTCTTATATAAAGGCTAGTAGTACAGAAGGTTATGCTGAATATGTTAGTTTTATCTCAATTGTAGGGAAGTACCTTCTCCCTGCTTTTTCAGTTCCAATATTTACTGACACAAGCTTTATAGAATCCCCTATCCTCGCCTTAACTTCGTTATAGACATCAATTGCTTTTTCGATAAAGTCCCCTCTTCCTTTAATTACAACTACTTCATTCTCAGTGATGTTTCTCAAAGCCACAATTACTCTCAGCGCATATTCACTTACGTCCTTATTACTTACAATTATCGTTTCTGCTAGCTGTTCACTCATACATAGCACCATTAAATTTTCTAAATAATGTTAAATTATATCCTATTTTAAACTTATTTCTTGCTGTAATGCTGACTTATCCGGTTCTATCAAAAAAGCGTTTTCGATTCTATTAAGAAAACAGGAGAAGGAATTCTTAAGGATTCCTCATATAAAAAACACTGCTCAAAGATAGAAGCAATTAAAAATAGATGAATATGAGTGAGAGGATTATAAGAGCTATGCCAGACGGTATAGATGAAACCAGGACCTCTTTAAGGGCATCTTTATCATCGGTGGTTATTTTTGCGTAAATTATTTTATTCAGCATTGCTGCGCCCATTGATAATAGAGACGCGCTCGATATTATTTTTATTGATACAGTAGAACCTAGAGAAAGCAGAGAAAGAACTGTAGCGATGGAGCTTGCAAAGCCGCCTATGAATGATGTTATAAAGAGGGCATAGCTTCCAAGATAGTAGTTTGATACCTTAACCAAAACGAAAATTAAGATATAAAGAATGACTCCTCTCGTTGCAATTTTTACTTCCAACGGGCTTGCAAGATACAGTACTTTTTCCCCACTTTCCTCAGCTTTCTTTTCCCTTCCAGAAAGAGTATATGTTAAGTATAGAATCATAATTGAGAGTAATACACCTGAGATTATGTATCTTGCAAATATTTCGTATCCATCAGAAATGAGGAATGGATACGCGCCTATTAATACTGTGAGAGCAGTCCTTATCACCATTCCGCTGTTATTAATAGACGAAAGCTTTGCCAATTTTTTTCCTTTTACCCCAATTTTTAATATATTCATTAGCGTTGCTTCACTATTGATAAGTCCACCAAGTAGTGAAACGGCAAGAAGGCTCTTCTCTCCTTTAAGCTTATAAGCCATATAGCTTATGTAAGAGATTGCTAAAATAAGCGTAAAGAAAATGTACACTCCTTGAAGGTTTAGACCATAAATTTCATAGTTTGTCGCATAAACGAAAGGACCAAGTATGAAGATAATCATCCCAAGCTCAAGACCCGCAGTGAGTTCATCATACGAAAGCTTTTCCAGAGAGGCGGTTATTGCTCTCTTAAACGCCAAAATTCCTGCTATGAGAAAGGTTAAGCTCATAGAAAGAATATAGTATCCATAGCCAGTGAGAAATCCTATGATGAATGTTAGGAAGAAGACGAAATATGAAGTCAATCCCGCTATTTTCAGTCTGTAGAGCCTGAAGTATATGTAAGATACCATCAAAATCGTGACGAAAATAGCGCCAGAAACGGTTAAAACCTCATTTGCAAAAGGGCTTACGGAGATCTTGTCAGAATTAAGCAAGGCAAGTATAGTTCCTAATATGCTCATTAGTCCATATGTCCTTACTCCAGGTAGCTCTTCACTTTCAATTTTATCCTGCTTCTCCATTCCAACTTTATACCTTTCTAGTCCTAAGAGACCTCCTTCTAAAAATGAAATAATGAGGGTGGCAAGCATATCAACATCGCTTGAATTAATGCTGAAGCTGAGCATGTTTTCATCCTTTAAATTAAGCTTTATCAGACGGGATTCAAGGAATCATCGCCGTTAGGCATCTTCGATAGGGCAGTCATCATCTTCTAAAAGAGTAGTTAAAAATTATCATTTCTCCACAGATTTAAACCTTTCTATCTTTTTAAAATCAGACGGGGATAACAGCATCATCGCATTACGCTCATCCAATTAGATCAAGCTCATCATTTTTATAAAATTTTCTGAATACTTATTAATTAAATTGAGCTGGTTTTAAAAAGAGAGAAAACCGGCTTTGAAATAAAAAGCGCTCAGCAACACAGGCCTGCATCACTTTTCAGCAACATTTAATTCATCATAACGCTACTTTTAATTTATACTTAAAGGCTTAATTATTTTTCACAGAATTTTATAAGCCAAGATCTAAGTTTTTGTTATTTTTTATTTAATTAAAAGTACACAATTAGAAATCCTCGCACAAAATTTCCCCTGCTTCATATAAATTAATTATTTTTTCAACTTCTTCCACATTTTCAGCTACTGCACAGACCTTCATCTCAGAAAGCTCCTCTTTTATACCGTTGTATAGAATGCTCAATCCAGATTCAGTAAACCCTTCCTTATCCCAAGCGCTGTCTCCTATGAAAGCTGTCTCTTTCTTAATAATATTCAGCTTTTCCCTGATCCTCCTGAGAATTTCTCCTTTTTTGCCGGCAGGCACTAAAGGGATCCCGCCAGGGACTAACCTTCCATTTGAATCGAAAATTAGAATGTTTGCAAACCAAGTAACATCTTCTCCTATCATTAAGGCAACCTTTCTGACAAATACATCTATTCCTCCGCTGAGAAGTACGATCTTTTTTCCACTTTGCCTGAGCCTTTTAGCAAGATCTACAACTTCTACTTTAACCTTTATGCTTTGAAAAGCTCTCTCTAGATCCTCTTTGCTAACATAGCCTTTTTTTGAGCCCCTTATCCAAGATAGCGTATCTAAGTACATCCACTCATAGTAGCTAATTTTTCCGCTGATGAAAAGCTGATAATTCTGTATATTTTTTTCGGTACCTAGAAAAGAGCTCACGGTATCCCAGCTGTTTCTGTTTTCTAAAAAGACGCCGTCTACATCGAAGGCGACCAGCTTGACCTTATTCATAACTCATCTCCTCATTTATCCGATCCATGTTTTTATTACAACTAAAAGCTCTACTGTTTATGGGATTCAAGCTTCATAGGGCTTGATATAGTTTGATACCGATCATTATAAACTTATATGAAAATCAAAACAGTTTGTCTAGGCGTGAATAGATGTTTAAGTATCTTTAGGAAATTACCTTTTATTTAAGCTTAGCGATCAGCTTTGCAAGGCGGTAGAGATTTCTATTATGGAAAAATTTGCATTAATGCTTACAACGAGTAAACCTCCTTCAACACTCAAAACGAATCCTTAACATTCCTGCTTTCTCTATGAATGAAAGATGTAAGCTCAAAGAGATTAAAAGAAATTTTCGATTTATGGATAAGAGAGTCAGAATAAAATCAAATCATATCTTTATTAAAATGCTTTATTCTATAAGAAATATAAATTGCTAGAGAGACGTGATAGATTTGAGAATAAGAGCTTTAACTCTTCACCTGAATTTGAGCAGAGAAAGAAAGGAAGAAGAAGCATTAAAAAATGCTGTATCTGACTTATACAGCGCGAAAGAAAAAATTGAGAAGGAAATAGGGTTAGAAGTTTGGTCGCTGAGGGTTTCAATTCCAATAAACTGGGAGCTGAGCGATAGTTCTATGGATGTGTTAAAAAAGGAGAAGGAAATCAAAGCCGTAATTTATACTTCTACTTCAGATTTGTTAAATGAAGAAAAAGTTTTTAGGGCTGTGAGCAGAGGCTACAATGCCGGCATATTCCTCAGGTCTGAAAGAGATCTTTCAAAAATATTAGATCTTATTTATAATTTATCGCTTAAGGATCCAGCTTTTTCAACAAGATTTGCAGTAGAAATGAGCGGGCTTGGGATAACGACGCCTTACTTCCCTCTTTCTATTCATGATTCCTCGGTAAAAGAGGATTATTTCTCGATCGCCCTTCTGTACCCAAAGGATGTTGAAGGCGGAGAGGATCTAAGGGCTGTTGAATTAGCAATAGAAAAAGCATATAGAAGCTTAAGTAAGTTCATAAGGGAAGGAATCGGGAAAAAGAAACTGAGAGGCATTGATTACTCTTTGAGTCCCTGGATGGAAGAAAGCGTAGGAAGGGCATTGGAGAAAATCGGAAGATGCAAGCTTAGTGATCTGAAGTGCATGAAAACAGTATATGAGGTCAATAGCATACTCTCTGATTTTGCTTCAAAACATGAAGGATTAGGTTTCAACGAGATCATGTTACCACTAGGAGAGGACAGCTATTTGATGAGTCTCGCTTTAAATGGGGAACTTACGATAAAGGATCTCCTCCTTTTATCTTATGTATGTGTCGCTGGCATGGATATGATTCCTGTAAGAGGAAAGAAGGAGCAGTTTGAGGATCTTTTGAGAGATATATATGCAGTTGCGAGAGTAAAGAGAAGGCCATATGGAGTGAGGCTGATTTATATTAATGAGGACTTTAAAGATAAGGAGGTAAACTTAGGCGACTTCGGAAAAGCCCCAATATTAAATTTGTGATTTATTAAAATAAAAAATCATTTAGAAATTTTTTGCTCAATGCATGAGAACATCTGCTTGATTAAGTCATTGGATGTGCTTTCTATTATCTTACCAAGAGCAGCGATCATCCCGCCAAGCTTCGCTTCAGCGTGATATTCCAGAAGAGTTTTTCCGTTGTCTGCATCGCTTAAGGTTATAGTTCCCTTTGTTTCTATAATATTTCCAGATGTTCCGCTTTTTATATAAAAGTCGTATGCTCTTTCTGGCTCTTTTTCCAATATTTCTCCATCTACATCAAAAGTTCCTGAAACGCTTCCTATTTTGAACCTCACCTTTCCTGAGAATTTCGAGCCCTCAGTTCTCGAGGAGATCACATTGGGAATGCAATCTGAAAAATTTCTCACATCTTTTAAAATGCTCGCGACTTTTCCCCTATTAGCATTAACTATAAGGGAGTTCTTTATTATCACGTTTTTCACCTAATAATTTTTTATTAAATTAATTTAATATTATTTTAATATTTAACTTTTCAAGGTGAAAAACATGAATGATTTTTTAGAAATAAGCAAAGAAGAGCTTATCTATTCTGGAATTAGAATTAATGTCAAGAAAAGAAAATATATATACGAAAATAGTGAGTTTGAAAAAGAAATAGTAGAGTTTGGGAAAAGCGCTGCAGTTCTTCCTATTAATGATGACAGGATAGTCCTTATAGAGCAGTTTAGGTACCCTATAAATAAGTGGATAATTGAGATCCCAGCCGGAAGGGTAGAGAAGGGTGAGGATCCAAGAAACGCAGCATTAAGAGAGCTAAAGGAAGAGACTGGATATACTGCGGGGAATATAGAAGAAGTAGCTTCCTTTTTCGTATCTCCTGGTTATTCAGACGAGCTCATGTATCTATATATTGCTGAAGATTTGAAGAAGTCCGAGCAATCTCTTGAAAAAGGTGAGTTGATAAGATTGAAAGAGCTCTCAATAAAAGAAGTTAAAGAGATGCTCAAAAAAAGAGAAATTACTGATGGAAAAACTCTGCTTGCGCTTTACTATTATCTTTACTATTATTTCGATAAATTTGGTATCTGATTCACTCTACCTTAACTTCCTTCTTCCCTTCCCATACTCCATGGAGGTTGCAGTATCCTAAAGCATAAATAGTACCGCTCTTCTTTAGCTTTAAGGTCAAAGTTATTATTGGCTCAGAATATTCCGGCTCAAATTCCACTGTTGCTAAATGGACTGGATTGAAAGCCCTCCCTTCTTCAACGAAGTATACAGTTAAGCTCCTAATGAAATGAGATACCTGATTAGGGTGAGGACCTACGGAGATCTTAACTGTAAAAGCCTCATTTGCCTTAACAGATTCGGGGGCTTCTATCTTAGGAGTATGCGTTTCTACTTTTGAAATTGCCTCTCCAGATGCCTGCTCTGGTGAATAAATATATTCTCCAAATTTTTTCATTTTAATTTCACCAAGAATTTAATGTGCAAAATTTAAATATAAAATATTTATTATATATTCTCCAAATTGATTTCACTTAAAAAACAATTTTAATAAAAACTCAGATTTTCTTTATGTAATCCTCTATTTCTGGCAGAGTAAGCTTTCTGAACTCCTTCTTTTCAGCCAAAATTATTCCGACGTCGAAGTTCTGAGCCTTTAGGTCTTGGTCGCTTGACTCCTTCAGCACTTTCAGAGCAAGTAATATTCCTTCCTCTAGGCTCATGTCCTTCCTATAGTTCTTTTCCAGCTTTTCCTCTATCTGAGCCTCTCCTCTTCCCATGGATGTTGCAAAGTATCCAAAGTATTGTCCTGCTGGATCTGTCTTGAAGAGCTGTGGACCAGAAGAATCTATACCTCCTATCAGAAGAGAGACTCCAAAAGGCCTCACTCCACCATGTTGCGTATATGCCTGCTTTAAATCGCTTACCTGCTTAGTTAAATACTCGATTGGAATTGGTTCTCCATAAGTTAGCCTGTGAGAAACCGCTATTTGTCTAGCATACTCTATCAGCACTCTCCCATCTCCGCCGAAGCCAGCAAAGGTCACTCCTATGTGTGTGTCAATCATGCTTACCTTTTCAATGCTTACGACATCCATTAAGCTCTTTGTAACAGCTTTTTCCGCGGCAAGAACAACTCCTCCTGGCGTTTTAATTCCTACAGTGCTCCATCCTTGTTTTACTGCTTCAAATGCATATTGCACTTGATAAAGCCTTCCATCTGGTGAGAATACAGTTAGTGCTCTATCATAACCCATCATTGCGGGCGAAAATGCCATAGTACATTACCTCTTTTTTTACATATTCTTTTCTTTTTGCGGTTAATATATAGTTAATACAATAAAATATTTAAAATTCTTCTTTTCTTTCGATTAAAAATCTTAAGTTTGAAAGGTCAGCTCGTCGCGAGAAAAACATCGGTTTTAACCTTCTTCCCCTTCTTGGGACGGCTACATCATCCCTTTTTATTGAAAGCTTCTCAAGTGATAATTAATAGGATTTAGCGCCCATTTGTACATCTAGACGATACTGTATATGCTTGCGCTTGTGAGCTACCCTGTCTTTAATTGTGGGGCTTCCAGCGCTCAAATAGGACTTCACGCTTCTAGTCTTCTTTGAAGGTTCTAAGGGCTCACCTTCCCTTTTCGCAGGGGGCATCCCCAGATTTTAATTGTAAAACAAAGAATTTTAAACCTTTGCCCATTCATTTTCTCGCTAAAATGAGAAATTCTCTGGTCGTTCATCCAAGTGCTTTGTTTTAAAAATTTTAGAAAATTTAAATATTTATTAACTTACTAGGAAAGCTTATAAAAAAGAAGGTGTGAAAAACGCAGAGCAGCTTATTTGAAAGGCTAAACGACAATGAGTTTGTAGCTTTAGCAATTGGCGCTATATCTGTTGTTGTAGCTCTATACACAAAATTCTCATATTATGGAATAATAAGCGTCCTCATAGGTTTTCTGCTCCACGAGCTTTCCCATAGGTATTTCGCTAGGAGGGCAGGTTGCTACAGCAGATTTGTTCTAGATCCTTTTGGGCTCATAATAACCCTAATTTCGGCAATACTTCCTTTCGGATTCCTAGCTCCTGGATATGTTGGTATTTACTGCTTCGGCATTATGCTGAGCAAAAGAGATAATCTGAACATAAGCGCCTCCGGAATTACAGTCAATCTAATTTTGGCTATAGCTGGACTTGCTTTCTCGTACTTCTTCCTTCCAGCTTTCTTCATAAATTTCTCAATAATCAACACATGGCTCGCGCTTTTCAACTTAATACCATTCGGTCCGTTTGATGGCGCAAAGATATTTAAAGCTGATAAGAGGGTATGGGTTGTTCTGTTCGTTACATCACTATTTTTGTTCTTCTATGTTTGAGCTCGAAAGTGAAACGGAATGGAGAGGAGCATATATCCCTTCTCAATATTCGATCCTTGGCAGAGCAGCTTGTGCACGTGCCCAAAGAAATACTCATTGAATCCATATACAGGTTGCTCATTCGGTTGCCTATACTGCTATGCTAAGGGATACATAGGGAAGAGAGAGAGCACCCCAAAAAAGGACTACGTCAAGCTTTTGGAGAGGTCAGCTAGAAAGCTTAACAGAGCGTTGCCAGTGAACATTGGGACGAGCAGCGATCCATATCCTGATATAGAACAAAAATTTAAACTCACAAGAGCTTCTCTAAGCATACTCATAAATATGAACTTTAAAGTTCTTATAACAACGAAGGGAGGAGAGCTATTGTTGAGGGATGCAGACCTAATGAAAAAAGGAAAAGTAGCTGTTACTCCTACCGTCACAACTTTGAATGAGGATCTTGCAAAAAAGCTTGAGCCGATGGCACCAAGTCCGAAGGAAAGGATCAGGGTAATGGAGGAAATGAACAAGAACGATATCCCATTAGGTGCAAGAGTAGATCCTATAATACCCGGGCTAAACGACGACGAGAAGGAGCTAAAGGAGCTTGTTAATGCGCTGGCTGAAGCTGGAGCGAGGCTTATAATAACTTCAACTTATAAGGCTAGATTTGTAGATTTTAAGGACATGATTAACGTTTTTCCAGATATGAGGGAAAAGTGGAAAAGGCTCTATTTTGAGGAAGGAGAAAGGATTGGAGGATATATGTACTTAAGCAAGAGCTTGAGGGAGAGGCTTTTAAAGCCTGTGGTCGATGAGGCAAAAAAGCTTGGCCTTGAATATGCTACATGCAGAGAAGGGCTAACTTCTCCTGAATACTTCAAAGCCAGATCCTGCGATGGGACGCATCTTACGGAAATGGGAAAGAGAAGTGGAAGTGAGCAAAAGTGAAGAAAATCCTGATCGCAGGTCTTCTTCCTTATGATTCTGGAAAGACGACATTTTCAATCTCGCTTATATTACATTTAAGAGATATGGGGATAAAAGCTCATCCATTCAAACCGGTGTCATCGCACAACATATTTACTCAATCCTCCTCGTTCAGCGAGAGCATAAATATGAAGCTTCTAGCTGGAGGCGATGCGCTTCAATACAAGCATGCTTTTGACTTTGATATTGATATGCTGAAAGCGACGAATCCCCTAGATCTCCTTCTGAGTCCTACAGATCCCTCAATTTACCTCAAGAACTCAAGGCTTCCAAGTTATTATGAAGATCAGGAGAACCTCTTTAAACTGGTGAGCCTAATGAGGATAACTGAGTGCAAGACCATGAGTGCAAAGCACTACTTTATAAGAGACAACACTGATCTTTTTCCTCCTAGCTTTAGAAAGAATATAGAGCATCTTTCCTCAATAACTGAAGCTTTGCCTATAAGCTTAGATGAAGCTCTCAAGATCCTAAGATCGAGGGAGCTTGAGGACAACTTTGATATTTGTCTGGAGAGGATCGGGAAAGGTTTCAATACTATCATTGTAGAGTCTTTCAGCGACTCTCTCTTCCCGTACTTTTCCTCTCTGAAGGACTCTTCAATGATAATTGTAGTCTCTCCAGGCAGGGCATTTGCCTATTTCGATGAAGAAAAAATGAAAAAAATAAAGGAACTGAAGGGTATTCCGAAGGGATCCCCAAGAACGATGTACTTAATCAGCAGATATGAGCCGGATCTTGATGAAGCATTAGACCTTAAAGACCCGTTAAGCTCAAGCTCAAAGCTTTTAAGCGAGATCTCAAAAAGGATTGATGGAAATTAAGCTCTTGCAGTTTCATCGAGCGGCTTTTTTGCAGTCTCCTTTCCCCTTATCAACCATACTGAAGATGCAAAAAGCCCTAATATCCATACTGCAAAGTTGATCTCAAGCATAGTGCTTGAGTCCAAGTATCCCATTATGCCGACATCGATCGTATTTAAGAGCCATGCGAAAGCAGTTATTGCTCCAGCAGCAGATGCCCTCATCCCTGTGGGGAAAAGCTCTCCTTCTAAAGTTGCCTCGGAGCCATAAACCCATTCGCAGAATATCATGTTGAGGAAAAGAACAATTAGGAAGTATGAAAATTCCTGAGATATTGCGGAGAAATATATGAGCAAGGCAGTAGCAGAGCCGAATATGAATGAGGCAAAAAGGGAAAGCTTTCTGCTCCTATCTATCAGCCAGATGAATGGTATAGCTCCTACAGAAGCTCCTATGTTTGATATAGCTATAATCAATGGAGCGGTGTTCTCTCCAAATGGAAAATTCTTAGAGTATGGTACATAGTATGAGGGGAAGTTGTAGTTTATGGCCTGTGCAGCTACGATGACTGCCAAAATAAAAAACCTCAGGCTATACTTCCTTATAGCATCTCCAATCCCCACTCCTCCCTCTTCCGAGGTGATTATACTAATGTTGGGAAACTTCTCCGCTATTTTTTCAGCCTCATCTTTTCTGTCCTTCAGAACAAGCCATCTAGGAGACTCTGGTATGTGTAGCCTTGCAAATAGCACTACGATAGAGAGAAAAAGCGCAGAAAACAGCGTATAAAGCAAAATTGTATTTAAATCAGTTGTCAGCTTTGAGTAAAAGAGCGAGAGGAGAGCAATAACAGCAGCCCCTACGTTCCAGAAGTTCAATGCGAGCATGAGCATCTTTCCTCTGTGGTCATCAGGCATAAATTCTGAAAGTGCAGCATATGAGGGACCTGTCTCAGCTCCAATTCCATAGTTGATTATTGATGTTAGAATTGCGGCTTCAATTAATCCTATTTTTTCTGCATATGAGAATGCGATAAATGCGATCGTTGAAATTGTGTAGATGCTGAGAGAAGTTATCAACCCTCTCCTCCTTCCAATTCTATCAGAAACCACTCCAAAAGTGAGAGAGCCGAGCATGAATGAGGCGGAATTCAGCATCAGTATTAAAGATGCATATGGTAAAATGCTTGGTATGAGGTAGAGTGTTGTAGGTATCAAAGAGAAAAGAACCCCATCTAAGAAGAAACTCATCGACACAATTGCAAATATTTCAAGATGATTTCTGTTGAGGGTCGATGTACTTTTTGAAGCGCTCAAGATACCACCGGGATAAAATAATCATCATAACTAAGTTATCAGTTTTTTAAAATATTTTAAAAATTGTTGAACGTACAAGAAAAATTAGTTAATTAAAAAAAGTTAGGTTATGGAAATTCCTCCATCAACAACCACTAAACTTCCAGTTATATAAGAGGACTCGTCAGAAGCGAGGAATGCAACCGCATTAGCTATCTCCTCAGGACTTGCAAACCTTCCTAGTATTATCCTCTGAGAATTGATCTTTTTGAACTCTTCTGGGGTGAGCTTCAAATTCCTAGCAGCTCTTTCAATCATAGGGGTGTCAACCCATCCAGGAGCAATCGCATTCACTCTAATTTTGAGCTTTCCAAGCTCCACCGCAGATACCTTAGTCAGCATTATAACTCCTGCTTTTGAGACGCTGTATGGCATTGCTCCAGCTAGGGGCATTATGCCTGCAACGGAGGCAATATTGATAACAGATCCCCCACCTCTCTTTGCTATATATGGTGTAGCATACTTAGTCATGAGCCAGACTCCTTTGAGGTTTATGTTGAGTACTCTGTCATATTCTTCAACGCTCAATTCTAGCAAAGATTTGCTTGGGGGCTCAATTCCCGCATTATTTACTAACACATCAATTCCTCCCGTCTTTTCTACCGCATTTTCTATCCCTCTCTTTACGCTTTCCTCATTTGATACGTCAACTTTGAAAAAGTAGGAGCTTCCCCCCTTGCTGTTTATTTCTCTTACTGTAGATAACCCACCTTCTTCAGAAACATCGAATATTATAACTGTTGAGCCTAGAGAGGACAGCTTTTCTGCTATAGCCCTTCCAATTCCACTGCCTCCCCCAGTTACTATTGAAATTTTATTTTTAAGACTCAAAATTTCCACCTTGTTAATAATAATCGGACCTTTTGATAAATAAATTTTGTATATTTTTTGATTCAGATTTTTACTTTAAAAAATAAATTTATGCAAAAAAGAAACGTTTTTTGTTACATCATGCTTAATAAAAACTTAAAATTTTTAAACAATATTAACTATTAATAATAAAATTCTAAAGGAAAGATTGAAAAATAGGATATCGTGCATCGATATGTCAAGAGTGTTTGAAAGCTCTTATAAGTTACTTTTCGGCTTTTCAGCAAAAAAGCTGTCAATAGCTTCCCTGGTAATTACAGTTGTTATCTCATATTTAAGAGGATCACTCGTATATTTTGGGGAACTGGCTTTTGCTACTGGGACACTTTACTTTTTCAGGACTCCATTTTTGAGCTTGAAGAAGATAATATACATTTCATCTATAACAGTTGGATTTGTAGCGGCTTTCGAAACAGTACTGCTCAGACCGCCCTTCACCTTTTTCCTCGCTATACCGGTAGTCACATCCCTCATTTTAGCAATTATCGATCCGAAATCAAAGTCATGGATAATACCCTTTATTCTTTCCTCTCTTATTTACTACAAGATTAGCATGGAGGCGATGATCACGAGTCTTTTACTAGCTATCGGTATCCCTATCCTCAGGTTCGCATTTTCCAAGATCTCCTATGGAATAGATCCATTCAATCTTTTCAGTGCCTTCCTTTTCTCAGTATTCGGAGAAGGAGAACAATTTGAGGAGGAGCTAAAAAAAATTGGGGAAGAGAAGGAGGTAGACATCCATCTGTTCAAACTACATGGTGAGAAGAGCAGAGCTGTCGCTGTTGTTTCAAACGTTCATCCAGGTCCTTTTAAGGGGGTGAGCGGTGCTAAACTCATAGACTTTATCAATTCTGAGGTTGGAAAAAAGGGCTACAAGCTTCTCTTCATGCATGGAGTCGGTAGTCATGAAAATGATCCTGCTTCTTCAGAGGATGTGAAGAAAATAGCTGAGATTATAGGGAGTAAGCTGGAGGATGGCGGGAGCCTCTGGAGAAGCGCGAATCCTTGCATTCCAGGACAAGGGATTAAGGGAGACGTCATGGTAACATCGCTACCGCTCGATCCTGGTCCAAATATTCACATAGTTTCAAAGGTAAAGTCCTCTATGGATGATATACCCTCTTCATTTGCAAGGATGATTAAAGAAAACGATATCTTAGTGGATGCCCAGAACAGGTTTGATGGCGATGTTCAATGGAGTGAGGAAGACCTTAAAGATCTAATTTCGCTCATCGATAACATCAAAAAGGAAAAATGCGAGGACTACTATATTGGAATAGGGAATGTAAGCATGGGGGATGCTGACAAAACAAGGAGCGAGTTCGGCCAGCTTGGGATATCTTCCTTGGTAATTTCCTGTTCCAATAAGAAAACGGCTTTGTTAATTTTCGATAGTAATAACATAAAAGTAGGAATAAGGGAGAGGCTCGTTGAAAAGCTCAAGGAGAAGGGTTACGACACAGTTGAGATAATATCCACTGACAACCATAGGGAGACTGGGGTTGGAAGAGGGTTTGGTTATAGGGTTGCGGGCGAGAGAGTTCCTTTTGAAGTAATAGAGAAAAAGGCTCTACAAGCTATAAGCATGGCTGAAAGTGATATGGAAAAGAAGAGAGTTGAGTACCTGAAGCTGAGAGTTAAGGCTAAATTCTTGGGAGAGAAAGGGTTCAAGTTGCTTACAAGCATAGCCATGAAGAGAAGCTACTTCGCTTCCGCAATTTTCGCATATATTATAATAGCAATGTTTCTTACCACGCTAGTTTAATCTTCTCAAGAGAAATTTTAGATTCTAAAAAGGAGAGATTTAAAAAAATAAAAAATTTAGAGGAAGTAGTTTATTTCTTCTGTTGAAGCTTCTCTGCTTCTGCCTTGCTAAGTATCCTATATATCGTAATCCCAGTTTCTGGACTCTTTCCTCTTACTGCAACTCTACCGTTCTTTAGAGTAACTACTTCTGGATTGATTAGTTTGACTTTCTTTCTCGCTTTTACATCAAATGCTTCGAACTCCATAATTTACACCTTTTCTGCCCGTATGGGCTTTATTCGTGAATATCATATATGCTTGAGCATATATAAAGCTATTCATGTTTGTTTGAGGCGTTTCTCTTTTAAAATGTATAGATGTTAAAAGGATTTTTCCTAAATCTTTGAAAATTAGCTTTGGAATTAAGCTAGTTTTTTAAAATTTTTAAGGAAAAATCGGTATTACCTTTTTTCTAACACTTTCTGCAAATTTATTGAAAATTTTGCTTTGGTCTTTTCGGTAAGATTTTTAAAGTTGAATATGGTATTACCCTCTTTTTATTGCCGCAATCCTAGACTTTATACCATTGGAAAATAAATCGTAGCCGTACTTAGCAAGAAGAGCATACACCAAACCTATAGGAAGACCTATAACATTATAGAAGTCTCCCTCTATCGATTCTATGAGCAGGGCTCCAAGACCTTGAGCTGCATAGCTTCCAGCTTTGTCCATTCCTTCTAGGGTCGAGGCATATTGTATGATCATCTCATCGCTCACTTTTCTGAACTTAACCTTTGTAGTCTCATGAGAGCACTCCAATGAGCCTGAATCCTTGTCTATGACGCATATACCTGTCAAGACATAATGATACCTTCCGTTCAGCTTTTTAAGCATTGATATGCTTGTGCTTAAAGAATCCGGCTTTCCGAGGATCTCCCCCTCTTCAGCAACTACAACTGTGTCTGCGCTTAAGATGAGAGAATTGCTTGGAGAAGCATCAAGCACGCTCATCCCCTTATTTTTCGCGTTGTTTAAAACAGTTCTTAAAGGCTCCTTCTCTATTATGATTTCTCTGTATTTAGGCTCAATTACTAGGAAATCAACTCCTATTTCCCTCAGGATCTCTATCCTTCTTTTGCTCGTTGATGCAAGCACGAGCTGCTTCAAAGCACCCACCTCTCAATATCGCATAAAGCTTTCTGGTACTGTATTAAATTTTGCAGACATTAGACACTAATTATTTGTAAATTAAGAAATATAAAGACGAGTTAAAATACAAAGGTTAAAAATTGATACTTTGAAAAGCTTATTCTTTTCTCAGCGCCCTATTTGCAGCTACTACACCGATAGTTATCAATGCAATAGCGACACCTGCTAAGATTACGAGATCCCTCATTATTTCTGCATAGCTTGCATAGCTTCCCATTATAAGTGCTTGCCTCATTATATCTGCAGCATATGTAAGCGGGTTGAACTTAGCAAATGTTTGAAGCCAACTTGGCATCATTGCCAAAGGCGTGAGGACATTGCTTGTAAACATAAGGGGAAGGTTCAAAAGGTTCATAACCGTCATCTGCGTCTCCCAGGATTTTACCCTTAGAGTTATTGATATCATCAGCATTCCTATGCCCATTGCAAAGAGCGTTATTCCAAGAGCTGCCGCTACAACTGCTGAAGCGCTTGCTATCTGAAGCTTAAGTCCTAATGGGATTGCTATTAATATTATGACGAGCACTTGAACTAATGCCTTAACAGTTCCTCCCAGAACCTTTCCTACTATTATGCTTCCCCTGCTTATGGGAGATGCAAGTAGCTTGTTCAGGTACCCAAGCCTTCTATCCCACGAAAGGCTCATACCCGTCTGAAGTCCAGCGAACAATGCTACAACTGCGGTCATTCCTATTGCCATATAAGAGAAGTAATCTATGTTCGCCTGACCGAAGAGATTTGTAAGTATGCTGTTGAAGATCTGCTGCACTGCTTGAGTTGCATATGGTGGGAGCGAGTTTAATATGTTTTCCGGTATTTTGAATATTCCCGTTAAGTTAAAAGCTTTTCCAAAGAGGCCCATCCAGAGTACTGGCTGGATCAGCATCATTATTACTACATGGGGCTTATTTATCCATTTTTTCAGCTCTCTATACGTTAGAGCATTTATCTCTCTGATCGTATTTCTAAAGTTGGACTCCAAATCTCTTCACCTCCTTCTCCTCATTATAGCTCTTTCTCTCCTAGTTTCTTCACTTGAAACCTCAGAATCCCTTATCCTCTTTCCAGTATACTGGAGGAACACCTCATCCAAGCTGGGCTTTTTAAGATCGACGCTCTTAATTTTGTAACCCTTTTCATATAGCTTAGTGATTATTTCAGGGAGCACCTCTTCCCCGTTTGCAGTCTTTATCCTTAGCAAACCGCTATCCCCAATAGATACTTCTTTAACGCTCCCATTACCGTTGCTTGAGAGAATCTTTTGAACTTCTTCTCTTTTTATTTGATCGCTTATAAGCTGTATTTCTATTATATCTCCTCCAAGCGAGTCCTTCAGCTCTTTTGGTGTTCCTATGATTTTTATCTCACCATAGTCTATAATCGCAACTTTGTCTGAGAGCTTGTCTGCCTCGTCCATGTAATGAGTCGTGAGGAAAATCGTCATATCTTCCTCCTTTCTTAGCCTGTTTATGTAGTTCCACACAGCAGTCCTCACTTGAACATCTAACCCAAGGGTGGGCTCATCTAAGAAGAGTATCTTCGGTCTGTGGAGGAGAGCAGCTGCAAGCTCAAGCCTTCTCCTCATTCCTCCCGAATAGGTTTCAGTCTTTTTATTTGCGAATTCCTTAAGCTCCATGAACTCCAGGAGCTCCTCCGCCCTCTTCACTGCAACGCTCCTTGGAAGATGGTAGAGAGATGCCTGAATCATTAAGTTGTCCCATCCAGATAGATCATCGTCTGTGACAACGTCTTGCGGCACAAGCCCTATTATGCTCCTAACCTTGTTCGCCTGAGTAACAACATCGTAGCCCCCTACTTTGGCGACACCTTTTGTAGGATTTATCAAAGTTGTGAGTATGCTTATCGTAGTAGTCTTCCCTGCCCCATTGGGTCCTAGGAGACTGAAAACCTCTCCATGCTCGACTTTAAAGGATATCCCCTTAACAGCCGCTATATTTCCTGGGTAAATTTTCCACAGATTTTCAACTACTATGTCATCCATTTTGATCACCTTCAAATATCTTTATGATCTTTTTCCTAGCATCATCTAGAATTTCGGTGACCGCCTTTGCCTTTTCCTCATTTATTTCAGAGGAGTACAAGTGAAGCGTCCCAATAAGCTTTTTTAAAGAGTTGAATATTGTGTTATCTTTGAGAGATGATACTTCTCTGATTTTTCTTAGGATCGCCTCAACTTCTTCTCTGTTTTCCTCTAGATACTTCTTCCCTTTCTCAGTCAGCATGTATATTTTCTTGTTGCCTATTGCCTGAGATTTGACAAACTCGACCTCTTCGAGCATCTGAAGGGTGGGGTATACAATCCCTGGACTTGGCGAATATTCTCCATTAAAGTAAGACTCTATAGTCTTCATTATCTCATACCCGCTCATGCTTTTCTCTTCAAGAAAGTACATTAGGATCATCTTGAAGCCTCCCTTCTGCATTATCCTTTTGCTATCTTCAAAGATGTAATCTTCCTTTTTCCTTCTTTTAGGCAAAGGCGATCACCATTTCGATATATCTAGATATATCTAAAAGTTAATAAGCATTTCACATTTATTTTTGTTTGAGAAAATGTTTTTATAGGTCAATTTTTAGTTAAATCTTGTAGGGGCCCGTCGTCTAGCTGGTTAGGACGCCGCCCTGACGCGGCGGAGGTCCTGGGTTCGACTCCCAGCGGGCCCACTTCTCCTCTATATTATCGTGGGAAGCTATATAGAGGGGCTT
>NZ_JBMFSV010000006.1:0-47835 GCF_049967375.1 Fervidicoccus sp.
AGTATGTAGAAATACTATATACAAATAAAGTTTATAAAACCAAAAATGATAAACCAATTAATAAAAAAGAAATTGGTACTATAATACACGATCCGAAGAACATTGTTATTGTTAAAGATGAAAATGATAATATATATGGATAATTAACAATGCTTCTAGTCCTATAATTTTATATATAAAAAAGCTTTTAATTAATATGCAAAAAAATTCTTAGATATTGGATATTAGTGCTTATAGTGTAACAAGTAAAAAATCTTAACCTTTGAATAGAAGAATAATTTGGGATAAATATATAGGCTGAAAATGATGAGAGGTATAATTTCGCATTGGGACATAGATGGCATAGCTTCTGCCGTTATTCTTTCTATTAATTATGGAATTCCCACTAGAAACATTAAGCTTTCTAGCACTATAAAAATTGACAAATATTTCAATGAAATTAGTAAGAACAAAGTCCAGAATGTTTTTATTACTGATTTAAATCCCAGTTTTCAAATAGCTGAAAACATCATCAAAATTGCAGAAAAAAAGAAGATAAAGCTGGTATGGATAGATCATCATGCTTGGGATGAAGAAGCGAAAAATTTTTTAAAAACGCGGGGGGCTGAAATCATCGTAGATGAGAAAGCTTCTTGCGCTGCTGAGCTGGTAAAAAATTACTTATATGGCGAGCAACGTCCTCCATCGTATATTGAAGATGTACTTAAATTAGCTATTGATGATGATACTTTCTCCAATAAATATGAAATGACATACAAGTGGAGGGTGTTGCTAAGGTGGGGTGATTGGAGTATAAGATATAAAACACTCGAAAGCTGGATTGATGGTTATATTTGGCCTAAATGGGCTCAGAGGGAGTTTGAAAGAATCGATCTCGAGTACAAAAAATTGATAAAAAGTGCAATTGAAGCTTCAGAATATGTTCAAACTGAGCAAGGAGTTATAGCCTTTATAAGTTCAAGTGAAAAATTACATCCAGGCGATATAGTTAGAGAGTTAGAAAGCGAGGGAAAAAGACCGGCTGATCTTTATGTATTTATTTATGATAAGGGAATTTCTTTAAGAAGCCATAAAATAAATGTGCTACAGATAGCTTCAGCTTTAGGAGGAGGTGGGCATCCATATGCTGCAGGAATTTCGCTTATTGATGATGTTCAAGACAAAGAGTCGATTAAATCAAAAATAATTAATCTTCTAAAGAGATTGAAGCTTTAATTTTTTTGCATCTATTATGGTCTCGCATATCTGAGCGAAACCATATCCGCTTTCTTCGTCGGTTATTATATCAACGTTCCTTTTAAGGTCTTCGTCTGCATTTCTAACAGCAACTTTTACCCCAGTTAGCTGAATGAATTCTAAATCCATATAACTATCACCAATTCCTAAAGTATTTTTTAGTTCAATTCCCAAAATTTCTGAAATCTTTTTTAGACCAACTGACTTGCCACCTTCTTTTGGAGTAATATGAAAAGCGTAACCGCTATAATTAACATTTACCTTGCTGTCATATCCGTTTTTTATAACGATTTTTTTAATTTTTTGCATCAATTCTATATGAGATACTCTATTATCTTTTTGAATAAGAGCAAAATCGTATTTTCTATAATCATTCTGCCAGCTTTCTTTTAAGAAATCTCCCATTTCAGATACAATTTTTGAAACTAATTCTCTGTATCCTCGCCCACAAATTTCGTAGATATTCATCTCTCTTCCATGTTCATTTAATGAAGCAATAATGCAACCATTTTCTGAAACGATTGCTTTTGCACCAATATATCTCGCCAACCCATACAAAACTGGAAAAGCATTAGCTGAAACAAATATGAGCATTATGTTATACTTTCTTATCTCTCTAATGCATTCTATAACTTCACTTGGTATGAAATATCCGTCTCTATTAGCGGTAATAGTTCCATCAACATCAGTAGCAATTGCATCAATATTTGCAAGCTTATTTATAAGCTCAACACCTCTTTTTAAATTATCCACGTATATCACCTTTTTAAATTTTGATGCTTAAAGATAACCATTAAATTTAAAAACCTATTGAAAATTAATAATTTATTGCCTGGACCGGCCATAGCAACCGGGCAACACCCGGACTCGTCAGATCCCGGAAGTTAAGCCGGTTGCGTTGAGGTTCCCCGTGAGCGCCGAGAGGGCTCGCAGGGGCCTCAAGCCGGTGCCAGGCTCCTATTAGATAAACTAATTCTTTAAGAATTTATATAAGGATCCAGTCAATTACAAGCAGAAAGATAAATATGGATAGTTCTATCAAATGTATAGTATTTCTAGTCAAGATATAAGAAAAGATTGAAAGAAAAATACATGCTAAAACCAGCGATATTGCAACCTTTTTTAAAGTCCTTATCTTTGCATGCAAATCAAATTCACTCTAAAATTTTTTTACTCTATCAACAAAGGAACATGAAGATATGATTCTTTTACAACCCTTAATGCTATATTTGTTATTGTCCTTTTTACATATGGATTTTTTAGTACGTTTTTTATAAAGTAATCGAGTTCTTCTATGTTTCTGAATCTTGTTACTGCAATGACATCAAAATCTCCAGTTATATCATACAAAAACAAAACGTTGGGATGATTTGATATCTGCTTCTCAAATTCTTCTATATGAGAGCCCTCTACACTGAAATTGATTATTGCAGTCACGTTAAATCCGAGCTTTTTCGGATCAACGCTTAAGGTATACTTATCAATAATCCCCTTTTCTTCGAGCTTTTTTATTCTAGCAAAAACCGTAGAAACCGGGATTCCTAAGATGTTTGATAGCTGGTTTAAACTTGTCTTTGAACTATTGGATAAATGCGTCAGTATTTTTAAATCTATTTCATCTAATTGATATATGGTATTTTTCTCTTTTTTTGCCATAAAAACTTCACCACGATCAATTAAATTTATGAATATTTTCCATTATTTATTACTAAAATTGATGATGTTTTATAAAAACTTTTTAATTATATTGAAAGATAAACAATTTTTTTATCCTAAAAGCTTTTGTTAACAAAAGGCTCCTTACTTATTTTTAGAATAGATTTTAAATAATAAATAATTATTTCTAGATATGAAATATTATCATAATAGTAAAAGCTATGATATGTGGTAAGCAAGCTACATTTTCGAATTCGCATCGGTAATACGGTGTTAATTTCAATGAATATAATCAAAAAAATTACGGACGCAAGAGGTTTAAAGCTTTTCATTATAGGTATTATTATTTGTTTAGTCCTTTCTGGATACAAATTTGAAAATGAATACAACATCGCAAAAAGCCAAAATTGGTATGTTAGCGATGAAATTTGGTACGTTCCAAGCTCGGTTTTGATTTTGAAAGATATTTTTCATTTGAATGCAACCTACGAGGTAAATAATTTAACAGGTCTAAATCTCTTCTTTTCTTCGTACCAAGGAATGCTTACATGCGAAAATTTTGTTTTGCAAAACGGCGGAGAAATCCTCAAAGGTGACTATATTAAAAATACAGCAATAGCTGTCGCAGTGCCAAATAACTTAGTAAAATCATTAGGCCAATGCAAAGACTTAACTGACATAATTCCCGGCTTTCCGCTTCCAGATACCTCAAACGTTAATACATATATAAATCCTGAGCATCCGCCGCTAGGTAAATACATAATTGCTTTAGCAATATACCTTTTAGGTGATAAACCTATATGTTGGAGATTGCCCGGTATTATAGAGGGTGCAGCTATAGTTATAATAGCTGCTTTAGCAGGATGGAGATTGGCTGGCATTTTTGGAATGATACTAGCTTCAACTGCCGCTTCCTTTGATCCATTAACAACTAACATGGCTTCTGTAGCAATGCTAGATATTCACCTAGCCTTTTTTACGGCACTTGGATCTCTCTTTTATATCTATGATAAGAAGAATTTTTCCCTATTGTTCTTTTCTCTTGCATCTACGATAAAATACAGTGGTCTGTTTCTGATTCCATTTTTAATATTATTTCTTTATAAAAAAGAAAATGATATAATAGGTGCATTTTTCAAGGTTGCACTAGCCCAGCTTATAGTTGCAATCATAGTTTTCCTACCATACATTATTCATTTTGGACCTGTATGGGTTATATCTCAATTCGTTTCAGCAATAATATGGAACACACAAAGCAGACCTCCAGGACCTCCTGCAAGCACTCCCATCGATTGGGTCTTTGGTTTGCACTCTTTTTACTTATCTTACAATCCAGACATCCCAGCTAAAGGACTTCCGTTCATATATATACCTGTCTTTTTTGCATCTCTTCTGACTTTTCCAGTATATTTCTTTAAAATTTCAGAGAACAAAAATCTGGAAAAATTCGCAGGGCTTTCATTGCTTTCTTTTTTCTTTTTCTTTTTCTACTATATTACATATTTTGCAGGAAACAAAACTCTTTATAGTTTTTACTTCACACAAATTTCTCCAATATATTATGAGCTTTTTCCCTTGTCTATTTTGCTGTTTATCGGGTACTATAACATTTCAGGATTTTATTATGAAAAATTAAAAGAGCTCGCGGCACTATTTAGTAAGTTAGTGGAGAAATTTGAAAAGCATTTTAGAAAAAATAGGAACCAAGCTCAGGTTGGTAGTCATATCACATTACTCACTAGAGTCTAGCTTATTGCTAGCACAGTCCGTATGTAACATTTACAAAAGTGAGGGAGTTGAAGTTTTTGCTGTAGAGATCTCCCCAATAAACAGAAATATTATTGAAAAATACATTCAAGCAAATTGCAATCAAGCTTCCATAAATATAATTCCTCCTCATAGCATCGAAGAGTTGCAAATGAAGAAGAACAATACAAATGTTCCTATAATAATCTTTTCAATAGGAGAAAACCTTGATGATTATATTAATGATTTTTTAAGGCTAAAAAGAAATGTAAGGCTTCTATTCACACATGTGAGTAAAGGGATTAACAGGATTTTTGGTATGAATATTTTAAGGCTAGAAAAAGATTATTCTGGCTTTTATATAAAATACGGGGGATTAAAAAAGTACTTGAAATATAAAAATGGAAAGTTACTTGAGGCTGATGAAGGAGAAAGCTACTTTCTCGAGAAGGCTTATAAAGTCTTGCTAGACAGCATGCTAGAATTTGGGGAAATTACTTTAGAAGATGCAACTAATGTTTTAATGGGAAGACTGAAAATATCAAAAAATGAAGCTAAAAAATTGCTTTATGAACTAATAAAAAGGAAAAAACTCGAATTTAAAGGGGGGATTTTACATATCAACTGACTCCTTTCCGCCCTAAAGGGCGAGGCTTTCAGTTGTTAAATTTATTTTTAAAGCGCTATAATTTTATTGAAAATTGCTTCTGAAATTTCTTCTGGCTTTGCTTCTCCATCTATTTTAAATATTTTCTGATCCTTTAAAGTATTCGAAATCTCCAAATACCTTTCTTTTACTTTTTTCAAAAATTCAAAACCTTCTAAGTGCGTCAGCTCCCTTTTCTTCTTTTCCATTAATCTTTTCAAGCCAGTCTCAACCGAAACATCAAGCAGAAAGATCGCATCCGGTTTGATTATAAGCGAATTTAAAGCAAAAATTATGCTTTCCTCTGCACCTCTGATATACTGATAAACTAGACTAGATAAGTAGCACCTGTCAGATATTACATATGTATCTTCTTTTAAAGCGTTACTTATTACATTATAGTTTAGAATCATCCTATCTGTCGCAAAAAGAAAGGCTTCTACAACAGGATCAATTTTTGGATTGTTTTCTAATAGCTTTTTTATTTCCAGTGTCCATGGCTCTCTAACCAAAATACATCTTTTTCCTCCTTGCATCAGAAGGTTGCAAACTTTTTCGGCTATTGTAGTTTTCCCTGATCCATCTATCCCTTCAATGGCAACATACCTTCCTTTTTTTTCATCGCTTTTTAAAAAAGAGAATTTAGGCTCTTCTAGAATTTTACTCATATCCAGGTTGTAGGAAAGAATTCTTTTAAGAAAGATTTTTGTTCCAGGTCTTAGGATAATGGCATCTTCGCTGGAATATTTATCGATCATTAGGTAAAACACCTATATGATTTATATTAAAAAATTCCTTTGTTTTGGGGCTAGCTCAATAAATCATACATTGAAAGTAATACTACTTTTTCATCTCTCTTCAAGACGTTTCCTATCCTTGCACCAATTAAATAGCTTACATTCTTCTGAGATGCTATATCAATAAGTCTCTGAGTTATGATCCCGTCAAATACAACAGTTTTAACCTTATTAGCTTCAAGCTTAGATAAAGTATCATAGAGATCCCTTACAGGCACTCTTGCAACTACATTCCAGTTATCATCATAAAGGATGGCCTCGAGCGTTCCCTTGAGTTCATTCATATCTTTCATTACATTTTCAGGTATTTCAATAGATAGAGGCATTGAAGGTTTTTGTTGCTCTTCTGTAACTGTTATTTGAGGCGCTAACTTTTCTTCTTTCTTCTCCAGCTCCTTCTGTGTCACTTCTTCCTTTTCTTCCCTCTTCTCTAGCTCAGAAAGGAACTGCTGTGGAGGTACCGCGTTTTGGAGGGCCATTTCTATTTCTTTTCCTGTAAGGTCTTCAACTTCTTTCCCTTGAGGAGTTTTTGCAACTAAATCTATCTTCACGTTATTTAATAAAGTCCTCAATATCAGCTCTCCTGCGTGATCTCCGTCGGTAAAAGCTATTACCTTCTGCTTTTTGCTTGCTAATTGCTTAACGCTTTCAGGTATTGTTCCTTTTGCTCCTTCTAAAGCTATTGCATTATTGTATCCATATCTAAGCAGATTTAAGACATCAGCCCTTCCTTCAACAATAATGAGAGTATCGCTTTTTTCTATTTCACTTCCTGCTGGAAGCTTTTCAGGACCATATTCGATTATTTCGGCAGGCTTCAGAGAAGATTGTATCTCTTTCAAAAGATCTTTTACGTCTGGTGCTTCAGCACTCTGCCAAGTTTTCAGTAGTTCTTTTGCCCTCTCAACGGCCTTCTTCAATTTTTCAATTCTAAGGTCAACTATTCTAGTTACCTGTACTTTAGCGTTATATGGTCCTACCTTATCAACTGTTTCGATAAGAGCTGCAATAAGAGCTGTCTCAGCCTTATCCAGATTTGAGGGAATCTTTATTTCTCCTTTTATCTTTCCATTCTGAGGTTTTAAATCTACAGCTATTCTTCCAATCCTTCCTTTATCCTGAAGCTCCCTTAGATCGAGGTCTGGCGATAAAAGACCCTCGGTTTGCCCGAAGAGAGCCCCTATTACATCGTTTTTATCAACTACACCATCAATTTCGATTTTTGCTTTTATCAGATATTTCATATATAATCATCCTCCATGCATTGATAGTAAATAGCGGCGACCCATGCTAAAACCTAACAAACACTTATCTATTATACTTACAGCTTCTCCTAGTTGTTGTCTCGTATCAACTAAGAGGTTAGCATAGGTCGCCATTAATTGAGATAAACGCCATTTTCAATTAAATTTCAATTCAACAAAAATTAAACTTTTCCCTTAGATAAGAATTATAGAAAAATTGAAAAATTATGAAAGTATAGATAGTAAATTTTTATAAATTTATCTCAATTTTTAGCTCAGAAGCAATTTTTAATGCGAGCTCTTTCGCTTCTTTATTATCTTCAAAATATTTTCTAGCTGGCTCTAGTTTCTTTATTAAAGCATCTGCTGTTGCTTTTTTTAAATCGAGAGGATGTATTTCGCCTTTCAGGTACATTCTTTCTAATTCGTCGTAACTATATATTTCAATAGGACCGCCATATTCGCTAGGCCGTTCGACATAAAGTGAGAAGTTATCCTGAGAAAATAGCAAATATTTGTTGATCTCGATTATAGGATTAAATTCTACCACTTGCTTCGGACAGTACGCGTTCATTATTTTTTCCCTTATATCTTCTGGACTGTCGTGAATTATTATGGTAGATTCTGGCTTTGACTTGCTCATTTTTACTTCGGACATTATTTCATCTTTGCTCGATCCTCCACCTGCCCTTCCTGATCCTTGAAGACCAGTGAGTAGTGGAGTGTGTATTGCTACTATCTTCTTTGCCCCGACCTTTTCCGCCAACTCTCTTACGAGCATATGGACTTTTCTTTGATCAATGCCCCCCAGAGCGATGTTTAGCCCCATATAGTAGATATCTGTTGCCTGCATAAAAGGATATATTATTTTACTTGAATCAAGTTCGGCTTCCTCTTCTTTTCTTCCCATTATAGTTAAAGTTCTCTTAGCTCTAGCTAATGTAGTATTCTTCGCAACTTTCAATAGGAGTGCCCAATAATCTTTATCACTAACTAGATCCTCTGCATCTATAAATTTTATTTTTTCTACAGGAATACCAATCGCTTTCAAGCTATGTCTTATATATTTCGCATCATCCTTTATCACTTGCATGTTTCCGTTGAATTTATCATTAACCCATGCATGCCAAGTAGCTTCAAGTAGCCTTAAATTAACTCCAGCTTCAACTAGATCCTTAGCCTTATATGCCCAAACCATCCATCCTATATGAAATAACCCGCTTGGCTCATACCCAAGATAACCTTCGAGCTTTTCCCCTCTTATTAAAAGATCTCTGAGCTCTTCTACGGTTACAACTTCCTCTGTATTTCTTGTTATTAGCTTAATCTTCTCTTCTACGTCCATTTTCTGCACCTATGTTTTACTATAATATTTGAAATATTTAATTTTAAAAATATTTTTTTACTATTTCACTCATTGACCTTATAAAATACTCTATCTCACTTTCAGTGTTATATAAATAAAAACTCGCCCTAATAGTTCCTTCATTCGCTCCTATTGCATAGTGGTACGGGTGAGCACAGTGAAGCCCTGTTCTTACTGCAATAGCATAAAAATCATTGAGTACACTCCCTACTATATGTGGGTTTGCACCATCTATATTAAAAGCCAAAGTTCCAGTCGACTCGCTCTTGAGATCTTTCGGATATAATTTAATTTTTTCAACTTCGCTTAAGCCTTTTCTAGCCTTCATTAGCAACATTCTTTCATGCTGAATAATGTTATCTTTTCCGACCTTTTCAAGATATTTGACAGCCTCCATTAATCCTACAGCCGCAGATACGTTTGGAGTACCAGCTTCAAATTTATATGGAGGCTCGTCGTACATTACGCTCTCCAAAGTCACGTCCTTTATAGTCCCTCCCCCAACTATAAATGGATCAATTTCTCTAAGCATCTCTAATTTTCCATATAATACTCCAATTCCAAGTGGGCCCAGCATCTTGTGTCCGCTAAACACGATGAAATCCGCTCCAAGCTTTTTGACGTCAATACTTAAATGAGGAATACTTTGAGCAACGTCAGCGAAAACGGTTATTCCATACTTTTTCGCTTCTTTACTAATATTTTCTATTGGATTTATTATCCCTGTGACGTTGCTTGCATGAGTTATAGCGAGTACAGATGTCTTTTCATCTAGCTTATTAATTAACCTTTTAACGTCAATGTAACCATCTTTATCAACTCTCGCATATTCTACTCTTGCCCCAAATATCTTTGCTGCATTTCTCCATGGTAGCATATTGCTATGATGCTCCATTTCAGTGATCACTATCTTATCTCTACCTTCTTTTAACCCTCTCATCACTAAAGGATATGCCATTAGGTTAACAGCATAAGAAGTATTTAAAGAGAAAATTATTTCTTGCCATGAATCTGCATTAATGTGCTTTGCTACTATCTCATGAGCTTCTTCATAGAGCTCAGTTGATTTTTTACTCAAATAATGATGCCCTCTATGAACATTTGAGTTTAATTCTTCGTTATATTTTTTTATGGCATTTATAACTTGAATAGGTCTCTGTGATGTAGCCGCGTTATCAAAATAAACTATCTGTTTTCCCCTCACTTCTTGCTTTAAAATTGGAAAGTCCTCCCTAATTTGCTCTACATCTAATCCCAATTTTTTCCCCTTCTATGGAAGTTAAGAATTTTAACTTGTATTATTATTGTACCTTTTTATAAAAAATTTTATTATTTATTTGAAAATTAGATGAAAGGCACGTACTGACCGAACATTTTGAGATGGGAAGGCACTGCACTTCCAGCTATGTATGCTGCCGCTAGTCCTCCGAGTATTAAAAGCAAAGCTTCTATATATAGCAAAGGCTTGTTGACTTTTCCAGAATCGATGCCAAAAGAAACGAAATAGAACACTATTGATGATAATCCTACTAGAGCATAGAGGGCGAACATTCCTGCTGGCTCTTTCGTCATTCCTAAGCTATATCCGGAATATCCGTAGAATATAGTTATGACGCCATATATCAAAGCGAGAAAACCGATGTATTCCAGTTTCGTGTCATGCTTAATGCACAATGCTATTGCAATTAATCCTACGCCAAGCACTGCATACATATCATAAAATAGTATGTCATAGCTTCCTGGCAACGGCCATATGAAGTATCCATATAGTCCGCTAAAAAAGACATACACTCCCATTGCAAGTAGTGGAGCATACAATCCTTTCAATACTGTCTTTATATCTTGGCCCATTGCCATCCTTAACATAGCATATGCTACAAGAATCGTTGATCATGTTATTCCAAACAACTGAGCAGTTAGTGGATCTGTATATGTTATCGCCATTACTTACACCTCAATAATGATATTAGTAATATTTAATTAGGAAAAATAATATTTAAATATTTTTTATTTTATATATATAATAAATAATTTATTTTAATTTATTTTCTTTATTTTCATTTAAAAATTAAAAATCTTAATAATTGTTAATAATTAAAAATATACATAGATGAAAATAGCATAAACTTTTAATTCTTAACAATTAAAGAATAAATAATCTTATTTGCAAAAAAACATTCTGGTGAAAAGAAGTTGATTGTCAACAATGATTATGATGTTATAATTGCAGGTTCAGGACCGAGCGGATCCACTCTTGCTTATTTTTTATCACAAAAAAAGAGCTATAAGGTAGCTGTCTTTGACTCAAGAAGCTGGGAAGACCTATGGGGTAAGCCTTGCGGAAATGCTATTGGTAAGCATCACTTTTTCGAGCTTGGAATTCCAGAACCCCAAGGAGATGAAATAAAACAAACTGTGACAGGAATCAGTATAATCAGTCCTAGTGAACATGTAGAATTTAGAATTTATGGTGAAGGGTACATCATTGATAGGAAAAAGTTCGGTACTAGACTTCTTAAGACAGCAGTTGATAACGGAGTAGAATTTTATCCAAGAACGCAAGTTTTGGGTCCAGTTTTTGAAAACGCAAAACTTGCTGGAATAAAGGTAAAAATCAATGATAAAATTGAAGAATTCAAGGGAAAAATTATAGTTGATGCTACTGGAACTGCTGGAGTGATAAGAAGATACCTGCCAAAGGAATGGCCCGTTTCTGAAGAACTGGATCCCAAAGACTCAGATATAGCATATAGAGAAATAGTCAAGCTTAATTATGAGATAAAGGAGCCCAGTATATTGAAAATATACCTGAATCAGAAAGTTTCTCCAGGGGGTTATTGGTGGTATTTCCCAGAGGGAATAGACAGCGCAAACATAGGACTTGGCGTTCAGGGCGGTATGGGATATCCAAATCCAAAACTAATATACGAAAATTTATTGAGCAAAAGACCTGAGATAAGGAGCAAAAAAGAAGTAATCTCTTCAGGCGGGGCACAAGTACCAACAAGAAGACCCTTAGATTCCTTAGTTTGGGACAATTTCATAGCCATCGGCGATTCTGCGTTTGCAGTCAATCCTGTCCACGGTGGCGGAATGGGTTATGCTATGATATCCGCATATTGGGCATCAAAAGGAATAGAAAATGCATTTGAAAAAGGAGAGCCTAACAGGTTCAACTTATGGATCACAAATGTTGGGTACATGAAGATGATAGGAACAAAGCAGGCATCTCTTGAGCTTACAAGAATGTTCCTTCAAAGGCTCAGTGACGAGGAGCTCGATTTCATCATGGAGAAGAAAATTGTTGACGAAAATGATGTGGACATTCTCGGAAGAAAAGGAGAGTTAAATGAATCCGCTATAGAAAAGTCAGTGAAGATAGTGAGCGATTTCTTTAAGATTTTAAAAATGACTTCGAAGCCGTCTCTACTTTTAAAGCTGAGGACACTTTCGACATTTATGAATAAAATGAAAAACGCATATAATGAATACCCAGAAACTCCTTACGGCTTGTCAAGGTGGAAGGAAAACGTTGCAGAAATTCTTAAGAACTTTAAAGCAGAAATAAAAGCTTAATTTTTATTCCATTTTTCACTTAAATACTTATAAGCTGAATATGCTGCAACAGCACCCTGCGCTGTCGCCGTAATTATTTGTCTAAATCCCTTCCACATGTTGGTGCAATCTCCAGCAGCGAAAACTCCTTCTACATTTGTTGACATATATTCATTAACCTTTATGAATCCGTTCTCATCGAGCTCGATGCCGATGCTTCTAGGTAATTCTATGTCAGGCTCAAATCCTATTTCAATGAATATTCCGTTAACTTGAAGTTCTCTTTCTTCTCCGCTAACTACATTCTTTATTTTAACTGAGTTTACTTTCTTATCTCCTTTAATTTCTTTTACTATACTGTTGTAAACTATTTCTATATTCTTTCGGGACTTTACTGCATTTACTAATATCGGCTGTCCCCTGAACTGATCTCTTCTATGTATTAAGTAAACCTTTTTAGCATATTCGCTCAAAAGTAGTGCACCTTCCAAAGCAGAGTCTCCTCCGCCAACAATAGCTACTGCAGCTGCATCCTTAAAAAATGCGGCGTCGCATATGCTACAATAGCTGACTCCTTTTCCTGCAAATTCATTTTCTCCCGGCACATTAAGTTTTCTCCTTTTAAGCCCTATAGCTAAAACGATTGACTTAGCTTTTATTTCTTTGCCATTTACAGTTCTAATAATAAAGTAGCTACCCTCTTTTTTTATACTATTAACTCTGTCTAGGTTGAATTCCACATCGTATTCTTCTACATGTTTCTTAAATCTCGAGATTAGATCTGTTGCTGTAATCTTTGGAAAACCGAGATAATTTTCAACTATATTTGTAAGATTTAATTGCCCACCAATCGTATCTCCTATTATTATCGTCTTCATCCTATACCTCGCAGAATATAATCCACACGATAATGAAGCTGGACCTGAACCTATTATTGCTACATCATATTCTGTGGACTGTTCCTTCGGCTTTTTAACTTGTAGCCTCAATGACATTTAAATCACCATTTTATTGATGTTTTTAAAAAAATTATTATCTTTGCGTATGTATGTTTTTCATTTTTTCATAATTAGTTCTAAGTATGTAAGAGGTTCAATTTTTTCTTTGAGATTGAAAGACTCGAGAAAGATTTGTATAGATTTTTCGTTTTTGCCTATTTGCTCGAGCTCAATATATTTTCCTAGATCCTTCACATTATCTATCATGAGGTAAAAACCCTTACACTCATATATCTCCCTATCTTTTTCTATATTACAAAGGACCCTGTACCTATTTCTTAAGAAAAATGATATTACGTCATTTGGGCTCGCTTTAACCTCAAATTCTATTTCTTCCCTTTTTTTGAAATCTGTGTCTTTATTTCTTTTGCCTTTATATGTTATTTTTACTTTTTCAATACCGGCAGTACTTTCAATTCTAATCCTTACTGCCTCATCTGTTTTAGAAAAATCGATGCAAGGATGGATCAGATATATGTCATTTATGGATACTTTTTCTCTAAATATGCAACTACTTTCTGCAAAATCTCTGATCCTCTTTTCATCGTTGTCATCAATTTTTATTTTTACTTCAGTTTCTATCATATTGTTACCTTCAGCAATTCTCTTTATGAAAGATCCATTTTCATTTCTTTTCCTCCCCATACTGCTTTAAGCTTGACATACTTCTTTATACCGCTCGTCGCTATCTTTGGATAAAGAACCTGCTCAACCTGGAACACTCCAGCTCTCTCCTTCATATAAATGGTTATTACAACTGGAGTCTCGTCTTCGGAAGAAATCGTCACTTTGTCTATGCTTAGAGCAGAAATAGCATGAATATCGTTTTTTCCTAACCTATAAGGGATCCTTGCTCTTCCTTCTGACATATCGGTGCCATCTCCAACCTTAACACAGCCAGCCTCAATAGTAAGTGCAGGAACAGTATAGCTTGTAGCATATATAGCATGAAGCACTTCTTCTCTCATTAATATAGCTTTCCTTTTATCGTTTGGAAATATTGAAGAAAGAATTCTATCTAGAATACTTGCGGACATAAGCATTCCTATAAACTCGTGATTTATTCTGTGAATACTATTTCCAATATCATGAAAAAGCGAACCTAAAAGGACCACCAGCTTTGCTTCTTCTGTCTTCTGAAAAACACCGTCTTTTATAGTAGTAGGCTCAATGCCGGCGGAGAATATTCTGTCGAATATTTCTAAGCTAGAGCCTGAAACTATTTTTGCATGTGTAGGACCGTGGTCGTTATATTTCAATCTTTTAACTGCCATTACATTACTATGCTCTAATAAAACCTGAAGCTCCTCGTCGCGCAATGCTATTTCGTACGCCTTTTTTAAAAATGGTTCCTTAGAAAGTTGCTTCTCTAAAAGCTGGGGAGAAACTACAACTTCTTCTCTTTGCAACATATGTACCTCCAATTTGAAACATTTTTTACGGAATGTATTATATTAGGAATGCAAGCTATTTATAAATTACCAATTATGTCTTATTTCTAAAAGCTTAAAGGAAAACTCATGTTTTTAAAGAAAAGAAAATTAAAGGAATTAATTACAAAATTAAAATGCCTGAACGAATTTTTCACTAATAGTAGCTCTAATGGGTGGAGCGCTTGGAAAACAACGGCAGTAGCAATATTATAGAAGAGAAAAGATGGGATATAAAAAAGGAGAACGAGATCATTGAAAGGTGGAAAAAGGAGAACATAGGAAAATTCAGGAAGGAGGATTTAGGAAGGAAGCCAACTCTTGTAATTGATACCCCACCTCCATATCCTAGCGGAAAATGGCACGTCGCTGGGGCAGCGCATTACGTCCATCATGACATGATTGCAAGGTTTTTCAGAATGATTGGTTATAATGTTCTTCTTCCTTTTTATGCTGATAGAAACGGCTTGCCTGTTGAAGTGAGTGTTGAAAAGAAAACAGGAATAAATCCTCATGAAGTTTCCTCCACACCAGAAGGAAGGGAGAAGTTTTTAGCGCTTTGCAAAAAGGAGCTTGATTCTATAGAGGAAGAAATGGTAAAGCTACTAGAAAGGCTTGGATGCAGCTACGATTATTGGAAAAACGGAACTGACAGCGAAGAATATAGAAAGCTCACCCAAGCAACATTCAGGGAGCTTTGGAAGAAGGGATTGATTTATGTAGCAGAAAGGCCTGTAAATTGGTGTCCAAGATGCAAAACCACCTTAAGCGATGCAGAACTTGAATATAAAGAGCTCGAAACATACTTATACTATATTAAATTTAAAATAAGGGAAACTAACGATTACGTGACAGTTGCAACTACAAGGCCAGAGCTACTTTCCTCATGCAAGGCTTTAATTTACCATCCATCTGATCCTCGCTATTCAGGGCTCGAGGGAAAAACGGCCATTTCGCCAATCTATGAAAAAGAATTAAAAATTTACAAGAATGAAAACGCTGACCCGAACTTTGGTACCGGGCTTGTCATGATATGTAGCTACGGAGATGAAGATGATATAAAGATGTTTAGAGAGCTCGGTTTAGAGCCTGAAATTGTGGTCGACAGGGATGGTAGACTAAATGAAAAAGCAGGATTTCTAAAGGGGATGAAAACGCATGAAGCTAGAACTAAAATTGCTGAAGAGCTGGAAAAGAGAGGTCTGATGGTAAAAAAAGAAAAACTTATGCACAAGGTACCAGTCTGCTGGAGATGCGGAACTCCAATAGAATTTATTCACGTTAGAGAATACTTTTTAAAGCAGATAGAATTTAAAGATAAGCTCTTAGAAGCTATTGATAAAATGAAGTTTTACCCTGAAATGCATAAGCAGAAGCTTATTGACTGGATCAACTCAATAAAGACTGATTGGCCCATCTCTAGAGATAGGTATTACGCTACAGAAATTCCTACATGGAGGTGCAAAAAATGCAATTCAATATTAGTACCAGAAGACTTTAAATACTATAGGCCATGGAAAGATGAACCGCCTTTTGAAAAATGCCCTGTCTGTGGCGCTGACAAGAGCTACTTAGAAGGAGAGAAAAAGGTATTTGATACGTGGTTCGATTCAAGCATATCTTCCCTATATATCACCGGGTACATGAGAGACAATGAATTATATGAAAAATTGAAGAACGATATTTTAAGACCTCAAGGATATGAGATCATTAGAACCTGGCTATACTATAGCATACTTAGAGTATATCAGCTGACAGGAAGACCTGCTTTCAAGTACGTTAGGATTACAGGTATGGGTCTAGACGAGAAAGGAGAAGCTATGCACAAGTCCAAGGGAAATGTAATAGACCCGTTTCCGGTAATTGAAAGCTATGGCGCTGATGCATTTAGATTTTGGGCTGCTTCAGCAGCTAAAGTAGGATATGACTACAGGTTTAATCCAAACCTCTTAAAAACAGGTCTTCTATTTACTACAAAACTTTGGAATATCTCAAGGTTCATATCTAGGTTTCCAGATCCTGGAAAGGAAAAAGCTGGAAAGAATACAATTGATAAAGCAATTTTAGAATATACAAAAATGACACTTAGGAAGTATATAAGTAGCTTCAAAGAAATGGATACTTATGAACCTTCTAACTTAGTCTACAGCTTTACTTGGGATATATTTGCAAGCAATTATATAGAACTAGTGAAGCAGAGGGCATATAATTTAAACAATGAATGGAGCAAAGAAGATCAGGAATCTGCTTGGGCCACATTGCATTTAGTATTAAGAACAATCCTGCTAATGACTGCCCCAATAATGCCATTTATTTCTGATGAGATTTGGAGGCTTATGAAAAATTGCGGAAGCATACATCAAGCATCATTAACTCAAGAAATTAATGCGGAGGAAGGCATTAATGATAAATTAACACAAATAATCGATTTGATGGTTAAAGTTAATAGTGATATATGGAAGTATAAAAAACAGAATGGACTGAAGTTCTCAGATGAGATAGCAAAAGTTGTCTACATTCCGCAAGAATTAAAAGAAGCAGAAAAAGACTTGAAGGCTTTGCATAAATTAAAATACATATCATACGAGTACCCTCCTCCGGGGGAAGGTGCTATAAAGCTAGACAACATTGTCTATATAGAAAAGTAATAAATCCTAAAGGAAAATTTTTATATCGTTCAACAATTTTTGTCTAAGAAAATGCTCACTTCTTCTTTTACTTTCATTAAAAGCTGAGGATCGAGGGGAAGACTTCTAGAAAAGTGTACGCTTATCGCCTGAGTAATATCGTGTTCTGAATCAACTAAAACTTCTAGGCTTACGGCCGAATTTATTGCTTCCACTTTTAACTCACAACTAAATAATGAAAGTTTTCCCTCTGTTGAAGATATTTCTTTACATTCTAAATTTTTAAGCACTTTACATTGCTTGAAGATATCAATAAAGTATACATAAGTATTGAGTTCTGGAGAAAAAACTTCTGTAACCCTTTCGTAGTTATTTAGCCATATACTCCTTGTTGGCATAACTTTCAACCGGGTTTCTCTGAGAAGAGAACTAGCTGACCGTGGCAGTATGGGCATCTGTAGTGCAGGACCTTTGCATCTGATTCGCAGAAGTAAGCATCATATTTTTTCTCACAGTTAGGGCACTTATAAACAATGTTCCTCGTTACATCAAGATGTTTGCCACAGATCCTGCATTTTTTCATAACCCATCCTAAATGTCCGTGAGTGTTAATTCCTTTGACCTTTCCTACTGACACACTAACTCACCTTTTATTAAAAGTCAACTCTTTTCTCTTGTTATTTAAGCTTATAAATTTTTCAAAAACATATTTAAAAGGAGTGGTTGATTATGATAAAAATAGTGGGAGGAGGACCCTCTGGCATTTCATTTGCAATAAGCTACCTTATCAACAGTAGAAAAGATGAAAAAATAAAAGTATATGATGGAGAGAGAAATTATGAGAAGCCATGCGGAGAGGCGCTTCTGAACTTAAACATGAATATCTATTATGTTGAACCAGAAATATTGCACGAAATAAAAGACTTCTACATTTACGACGGAGAAAATTTAATAGAAGAAAGACATTACTCCTCAGGAAAATGGTTCATCATAGATAAAAGGAAGTGGATTGAAGAGCACAGAAGGTATGCAGAAAAAAGCGGTATACTGCTTTCTTACGAAAAAGTAAATCCATTTAAAGAAAAAAATGGTAGCGAGGATCTAGTTATAGATGCTACTGGTCCATTTTCATTCAATAAGTTGAGGAAAATACCTATAGCTAGAGCGATTATTTCCTCAGATCTTTCTCTTGAAAGTGAAGTAAAACTGATTTTTGACGCAGAAAATATAGGATTCTACTGGGTTTTTCCCAGTGCTGGAAAATTAATAAACGTTGGATATGGGTCTTTGCTGATAAAGAACCCTACAAGCAAGCTAATGGAGTTTATGAATAAAAAATTTAGAAACTTAAGAATTTTGAACATAAAGACATCGCTAATAACTCTTCAATATCGAGCTAAGCCCATATATACTTTTGGCTATACGATTGGAGAAGCTAACGGAACAGTCTTTTCTCTAACTGGAGAAGGAATAAGACCTTCATATGTTCAGTCCTCACTATTGGGAAAATTTCTGATCGAATTGAGGGACTTCAATAAAGCTTACAACACTGTAATAAACCACGCAGACTTCAAAGAGCTTTCCGATCAACTTAAACTACAATATAATCTCTTAACAATATACCAAAAGCTCCCTTTATCAATGAGAAGAAGTCTTCTGAGAAGAATTAAACATGCTATTGACGATTATATTACCAAAAATGTAATTGACCCTAGGAAAGTGCTTTTCAAAATTTAAATACTACAAAATTCGGGAGAATAAATGAGGAGTTTTCGTTATACACTTTAGTGCATGTGTAACTTGCTTAAAAATAAAATCATTATTCCATAAGAGAGTTTAAACTTCCATCGCAATGAGAAATCTACCTAATGATCACAAAATCGTCAAATTCACCTCTATACTCCTCCCAGCTTACATCTACATTTTCTACCACAGCAGCAGGGGGGCCCTTCTTTACCTCATTTATTAGTTTAAACAGAGCGTCTTCTTCTCCTTCTGCGACTATCTCTACGCTGCCATCAATACAGTTCCTTACCCATCCTTTTACGTTCAATTCTTTTGCTACTTTCCTAGTAAAGGAGCGGAAAAAAACCCCTTGAACTATGCCGTAGACTTTTATGTGCACCCTAGCGAGACCAGGCATAAGAAAGAGAGCCCCCGCTCATGTCAATAAGTTTTATATCGTTAAGCACTCCGTAGTAAGAGTATCTCACTTCTAAAATTATCCCCTTATCGAGATCAACTGTTATTATTGAACCTGTTTGTGGGTCAAGAAACCTTTCACCTAAAATTTTAACTCCATTCAGCTCGTAATCTACAGTGCCGATTGGAACTAGAGAATTTAGTTGCAACCCTTCCATTGCATATCCGTTTCCCATCGGAAATGTGACGTTATTGTTATATTCTATCGTTCTAGGTGGAGGAGGGAACTGCGTTGTGTTTGCAACAATTACATTCACTGTATAGTTATAAGGAGGATATCTACTTACAACCATTTCAATTCTAACATACTGTACTGAAAAATTACCAAAGCTGACGTTCATTAAATAATCAAGCTTAAGTCCAGGCTGCGAATACATAGGCTTTAAAGATGGAGTGTCTATTTCAGCATATACTATTGCGCCTATTAAGAATATTACAGCTAGTAGCCCACTTATTCCCAATATATAGAATATCTTTCTGCTTCTGTCATCTTCACTCAAGCAAGCCACCTTCAAACTCAATATTTTTTATTTTTTTAATTATAAAGTTTTATAATATACTTATATCAATGAGTTGGAAAAAATGGATGCAAACTGTATTATAGCAAGATTTGGAGAAATAGGCATAAAGGGAAAAATTACAAGGGGAAGAATGCAATCAATTTTAGCAAAGAATATCGAAAATGCTTTGAAATCTAATGGATTCGAAAGATCGATTGTAAGAGTTATCCCTGGCAGAGTTTTAGTAACAACTCCTGAGGATCCGAGGAAGGAGGCCGAGTTAATTTCTAGGGTTTTTGGGGTTACAAGCTCAAGCCCTGCTCTGATGGGCGAGTATAGAGATCTAGACGACTTGGTAGATAAGGTGAGCGAGGCTTCAATTGAAGATGTTAGGGGAAAAGTATTTATGGTTAGAGGGAGAAGGGCCGACGAAAATAGATTTACAAGCAAAGACATAGAAAGAAGGATAGGCGCGAAGCTTCAGGAAATGGGAGCTGGAAAAGTGAACTTGGAGTCCCCTGAAATATCCATATATGTAGAAGCTAGAAAGGGATTGTTTTTTGTATATAAAGATATCATAAATGGTGTTGGCGGTTTACCTTTAGGTAGCGAGTTGAAGATACTTTCTCTCGTTTCCGGAGGATTTGACTCGCCTGTTGCTGCATGGATGCTCATGAAGAGAGGCTCACCTGTTGATATACTGTTCTTTAACATAGGAGGGAAAGAACATAAAGAGTACTTCCTAGATGTTGCAAAGAAGCTTATATGCGGCTGGTCCTACGGTCCAAACCAGAATGTGTACATCGTAGAACATAGGTGGATATTCCCGTACCTGTTTAATTACTTCCCAGAAGGATATAGAACCGTCGCGCTTAAGGTATCTATGTATGTAGGGGCTGAAGCGCTCGCAAAGTCGCTTGGGATAAAAGCCATTTCAACAGGAGAAAACCTAGCACAAGTTTCAAGCCAAACTGTTCATAACCTTGCAGTTACAGAGAGCTTTATCGATATTCCAGTATTTAGGCCATTGATTGGCTTTGATAAAGAAGAAATAATAGAGCTATCAAAAAAAGTGGGAACTTATGAGGTGAGTAGTAGAGTCCCAGAATTTTGTGCTATTGCTTCTAGTAAAGCAAGTACCGCAGTGGATGGAAAAAAGCTTGAAACCTTTTTTGAAAAGTACTTGCCACTTAATGAAATTAAGCAAAACGTCTTAGATAACGTGAAAAAGATTGAAAAAAAGGATCTCTGTAGTAGCGGGCCCGTAGCCTAGCCAGGATAGGGCGCCGGCCTCCGGAGCCGGTGATCCGGGGTTCAAATCCCCGCGGGCCCGTGTACATTATTTACAAAAGTCTAAGATTTCTAACAAAAAACAATTAATTATTTATTGTTGCTAAATTTATTATTTACATAACAATATATTATTTAATAATGTAGTTACAGGTGTTTCTGATAAAAGATGAATTTGATTATGGCGAATTCATACCTGGGGACCTTCTTGATGAAAAAATATGAAAGTGAAAATAAACCGGGGAAAGGCCTGATTTCCAAGTAACAGAGACATAGTAGAAGCTGTAAAGAAGCCTCATTAATGGCCAAAGGACTTCATCCAGAGTAATTTCCTGAAATAGCTATAAGACTCCTAAAAGAAAATGTATTTGATATGAGTTCTGTCATAGTAAAAAGAATTTGGAGAGTTTATCAGAACCTAGTAGAAAGGGAATAATCCCAGATGTTCTTGAAATTGTATCCAAGAGAGAAAAGAATAAAGATATTTTTTAAATAAAGTAACAAAAGGAGTTATAGTTGATTCTTTGACCTTCTCGTTGCTATAAAAGATTAAAGTTCCCTAAAATCGGATATCAGTTTACACTTGTTTCAAGCTTACATCTTTAATCTGCATATAAGATAGGTAAATAGGGTATTTTCCTTAGCACTTCAATATGTTTTTAATATTTTGCTTTGACCTTTTGCGAACCTCCTGACAAAAGGAAATGCGTAGATTAAATAGAATAAATCTTTAAAGTTGTTTAAATCTTGATCTCATCATCATTCGTAACAGAAAGAAACTCAGGTAAAAAATTTTAACCTACTAAAATCAAATTTAAGGTTAATCAGTTTATTAGGAGGTATCAAAAATGGCAGACTATTTAGAACAATTAAAAGAACAAATATCAGTAAAGCTAAATGCCGCAGGTATAAAGATATTGCCTAAGGAAAAGATGCTTAGACTAGTGAAGGACATGGAGATCATAATGACGATTACTGATAAGGGAGACTATATAGAACTATCATACAAAGGGCAGACATATAAATATGACAAGTGGTATAGCAAACCTGAACATCTTGCGCCGATAATTTTAAGGACTCTCAATGTACAGTAGATATAATCAGTGAACAGAATGGAAGGCTATACATTTATCTGCCCAAAATGCGGAAAGGAGTTCGAGGATGCGCCTAAAGATTGGAAATGTCCTTATTGTGGTTCTTCGCTAAACTTGGCCAAGAAGCCCAAGATATTTAGATATAGGATCATGGGAGAAGGAAATACGCCGCTTGTAAAGGAAAAGATAGGAGGAAAAGAACTCTTTTTTAAGCTTGAATATTTGAATCCCACAGGAAGCTTTAAAGATAGAGGAACATCAGCTACAGTGCAATACTTTTTGAAGAAAAAATGCTCATCTTTTATTGAAGACTCTTCTGGAAATACAGGAATAAGCACAGCTGTTTACGCAAGAAGGGTCAATAGAGAATCCTATATTTTTTCCCCAAAAACTATAGCTGAATCTAAGAAAAAACTTTTAAACCTTCTCGGTGCAAAGCTCACGATAACTGAGACAAGGGAGGAAGCCTTTAATCTTGCAGTAAAAATGGCAAAAAAAAATGAAAATGCGTGCTACATAGGGCACATGGTAAATCCAATATTCAACTATGGAATGTCATTTTTAGTAGAAGAAGTGCTCAAGAAAACAATTGGCATAACTGACGTTATTGTTCCACTTGCTTCAGGAACTCTATTGCTTGGAATATTTGAGGGCTTTAAGAGAAATATCGATAAGAACGGAGGATTGCCTAAGATTTGGGCTGTTCAGCCGACTAGAACCGGCTATTTGAGGGGAAAAGTAAAAATTGTACATGAATCTCAAGGAAGAAGCGATTCTGCAGACGCGCTTGTTGTTAGCAATCCTGCAAGAATCAATGATATAATCAATGCAATAAATGAAACTAAAGGAGGAGGTATAATCGTAGATGATGAAGATATAAAAGAAGGAATGAGGAATCTCTACAGTAGAGGGTTTATTGTCGAGCCTTCGAGTTCGGTAGTGTGGAAGGCTTTTGAGTTACTTAACAGAGAAGAATTGATAGGTAGTAAAATTCTTATTCCATTAACGGGTTCAGGACTAAAGTATCTTCATTCAATTTGATCTTATATATGATAGCCTACAGATGACTCTAGGTTTTTATTGTAATAGCTGTTTAGCATTCTTTTTGCAATATCCTTTAATATGAGCATCAGATCGATTCTCCTTCTTCTCAACATCTTTGACATTTCACTCCAATCTTTTCCTTGCAATACTTTTGCTAAAAGTATTATTTTTTCTTCGTTATTCAACTCAACTAACTTTTCCATATCTCCAAGAAAGTAATATATTGCCAAATCTAAAAAGACATCACTTATAGCTTCGTACGTCATTGGACCATAAACATATATCCATAATCTATCAACATCTATAGGATGAAGCTTAGGAATTTCAATTTCCATCTTTTCTATAGAATTCAATATCAATAATGCAAGGTCCTGCTCCATCTCCTTATATACATCCCGCATTCCCTTTACAATTTTCTTTCTCAAGTAAATTTGCCCTTCTCTTGTGATTTTTTCAGCAATATGGTTTATCGGTCTTATAACAATCACTGTATATTCTCCACTGATCGGATTTTTGTCCGGACTAATATGAACAGGTATAAACTTGTTTTTTATCCAAAAGTTCAAGAGACTGTAATTGGCGCCAAATCCGCTCCCAATCCAGTCAAACGATTTCTGTCTTGCTTCTTCATAAAGCCTTTCTAATGCAAAAGACCCTATTCCTAAGTTTTGAACTTCAGGATGTGTTGCGATTCTCACAATTCTATATCCTCTCAGCCATCCCATTTCCCATATTCTTAAATGTTTTATAATTCTATCCGGGATTATGTTTCCCTGTATTTTGTTTCCTCTAAGCAAAGTATCAACTGTTTGCGAATCCAACCCTCCCTCAACTGCAATTTGAAGAGAACATACAATCTTATTTGTCCCCTTTATCATAACAGCCCTTATCATATGATGTGGCGCGTCTGCCATCATTGCTAAGTCGTCTGGCTGATTTCTGTAATGAGCTAAAACGAATATACCAAAGAGTTGCCTCAGTAGTTCTTCATTTTCTTTCTTAAATAACTCAGCAGGATCTAAATATACATATTCAAGCTCTTGGTTCTTTATTTTTGTCAGATCGTCGTCACTAAGGTCCGTAGGTTCCGCATCCAAAAGTAGCGCTCTGTAGAGCCACTTTTCTATAGGATCTCCTTCTCCATATCGTATTGGGGTTTTCATCTCACATGTACTTAATTCTACATTAGGGTCTTTTCTTAAGCTTCCTAAAAATCTGACAGAAAATCCCCTTCCTGCGCCTTCATATCCATGTATGGTCGCTGAAAAGATAAGCCTTTTGTGCGTTTTTAATATTTTCAGTAGAAGCGGCACTGAAATTCCAGAAGCCTCATCTACTACAACCACATCGCCCTTTATCTTTGGAATATTTATTGGCTCCCAATACTCTATACTAAAATTTTGCCCTTGTATTTCTATTATCATTCCGCCCTTCTTCAACAGTTTCACGTTTAAGCCTATTGATTTTGCTGAAAGATATGCCAAGTCAAAAAGAGATTGAACGTTTGTGATTTCTGGTGCCGTCACTAATATTCTGACTTTGTGCTTAAACTGACTCATATGATTAGCAAGAGCTATTACCCCAATTCCTAGTACGGAAGATTTTCCTCTCCCTCTGTTAGATGTAATTACAAGTACCTTTTTCTTTTTCATCTTCCCTAGAAGTTCTTCCATAACTTCTAAAACCTTTTGTTGATCTTCAGTTAAGGCTAGCGAATATAATCTTTCGTCAAATATGTGTTTTTCTTTGAGCCCCTTTTCTCTCACTACTTCGGACTTCTTTTCTTCTCCTTTTACCCTCTGTACATAGAATTTCTTAACGAGCTGGTCTTTTTCTGCATCATAAACATAAGTGCTGTCTGAGTCTAATATGGTTTCTTTGAACCATCTTATAAATATATGTCTAGGCTCATTAAATCCTGGTACTACAAGCTTTTGCTTGAATGCCGTCATCCATCTGTCCCACTTTTCTAAATCGGGCGTTAGGAAAATAATGAGACCTCCACCGTTTACTATTTCTACAAGCTTTCCAATATCGTTAGGTCTTAAGTCGTTAGTTAGGTCTAAAATAAGGACGTCATAGCTTGTTCCTAAATATCTGTCACTTTTTTCATAGACGTCAATATTTCTTTCAATATTTTGTAGTTTTTTTCTGGCCATTTTCATAAATTGTCTAAAAGTCTCCTTCCTAATTCTGGCTTCTTCATACTCATCATGATACATATAAAGTAACTTTAACTTTTTTCCGCCTCTAAGCCTCGATAGTTCAAGCAGATAATGATAAGTAATATACCCGCTTATGAACCCCTGTTTCTTTTCATCACCGCCAGAAACGACAACCAGTCTTCTATATTTCAGTTTTACGTATTTTTCAGTATTATCTCTCAATCTTCTTGCAAACTTTTTAATCTCGTGCGGAGGTTCTTTTCCTATAGTTTTTATGTAGTCAGAAGCTACAGCTTCTATTTCTTCTCTCTTCATAGTCGTAGATACCACCTTTTTAAGCTAAGATATCTCTCGTAAAGCAATACTTTGAAGTTTTGCTATTAGTGACTCAAACATTATATGAACATTCATCATTTATGCAATATAGAGGTAGAGCTGAGCTTAAAGCGTCAATACCAAATTCTTGAACATAAATGAAGAGGAGGGGAAATTCGTGGATCGGGAATAACACACTTGCCACTCATGATAATCCTAAATTAAAAAATTCCATTGAAAGCTCAGATCGTCATTTTTTTAAGCTGCTTTGCCAGCCTCTCATACTTTTCTACTTCTTCTCTAGTCAGCGATGGTCCTACAGTCTCCATGGCCTTAAGGAAGTATTTGAACTCAACAGGTCTAGCTTCAAGTTTTTCCCTAAGAGCGAGCATCACTGCTTCTCTAACTAAAGCTTCCAGATCTGCGCCAGTGTAGCCTTCAGTCATGTCTGCCAGCTTTTCTAAATCTACATCACTTGCAAGAGGAACTTTTCTCGTATGTATTTTTAATATGTCTAACCTCGACTTTTTGTCTGGCGGAGGAATATACACCAATCTATCAAACCTTCCCGGTCTTAATAGAGCAGGATCTAGTATGTCTGGTCTGTTTGTAGCTCCAATAACAACAACGTTTGAAAGAGGTTGTATTCCGTCAATTTCCGTAAGTAATTGATTGACAATCCTATCTGTCACTCCAGAAGAATCATACCTTAATCCTCTTGCAGGAGTAATTGAATCAATTTCATCAAAGAAGATGACAGTCGGAGCGACCTGTCTTGCTCTCCTGAATATTTCCCTTATAGCTTTCTCACTCTCTCCAACCCACTTGCTCAACACCTCTGGACCTCTGACTGCTATAAAGTTCGCCTCGCTCTCAGTTGCAACAGCCTTAGCGAGCATCGTTTTCCCAGTACCAGGAGGTCCAAAGAGTAATACACCTCTTGGAGGTCTTATGCCGATCTTCTTAAATGACTCAGGGTACTTGAGAGGCCACTCAACTGCCTCTCTCAGCTGCTGTTTTGCCTCTTCAAGCCCGCCTATATCGCTCCACTTAACATTTGGAACCTCTACATATATTTCTCTAATAAGCGACGGATTCACATCTTTAAGCGCATTCATAAAATCGCTCCATGTGACCTTTACATCTTTCAAAAGCTCAGGCTTAATCGGCTTGTCCAAATCTACTTTTTTCTCTTCGATAAACCTCCTAATAGTATTCATTGCTGCCTCTTTTACTAAAGCAGCAAGATCTGCTCCGGTAAATCCATGAGTTATAGCAGCGAGCTTATCAAGATCGACATCTTCAGCCAATGGAACGTTTCTTGTATGAACCATTAATATTTCTTTTCTGGCTTTAACATCTGGAGGGGCGATTTCTATTTCTCTATCAAACCTTCCCGGTCTTCTTAAAGCTGGATCGAGCGCATCTGGTCTGTTTGTAGCTCCAATAACAACAACTCTTCCTCTTTCCTTCAGACCATCCATAAGCGTTAACAATTGAGCGACGACCCTTCTTTCCACTTCACCGGTGACTTCCTCTCTTTTTGGTGCAATACTGTCAATTTCATCAATAAATATTATGGCAGGTGCATTTTCCTGTGCTTGCTGGAATATTTCCCTCAGCCTCTGTTCACTCTCTCCGTAGAACTTGCTCATAATCTCAGGACCATTTATTGCTACAAAGTAGGCTCCAATTTCATTTGCCAATGCTTTTGCGAGTAAGGTTTTTCCGGTTCCTGGAGGTCCATAGAGTAGAACTCCTTTGGGAGGCTCTATACCTAAATGCCTAAATAGTTGTGGTTGCCTCATGGGAAGTTCTACAATTTCCCTTAGCCTCCTTTTGGCTTCTTCTAAATCTCCGATGTCCTCCCAAGTAACTTTAGGAATTTCTCCTACTATTTCTCCCTCCTTCACCGGCTCTTCTCTTACTTGAATTTCTGTAGAACTTGTAACAAAGACATTTGTTGTGGGTTGTGTATTAGTAACAACAAATGTAAGCTCAGAGCCAAAGAATGAAAGCGGAACGATGATCGTTTCGCCTCTCTTCAGAGGTTTCCCGTTAAGCTCCTCTTTAAGTAAGTTTTCAAAGTATTCTACATAATCCTTACTAAGCTTGCCTTCTATACCAGTAGGTGCCAACACTATCTTTGTTGCCGGAGATGCCTCTGCCTTTCTAATTGTTACAGTCTCACCAACGCTAACACCTATCGCATTCCTTATTACACCATCAATTCTGATATAATCCTTATCTTCATCTTCTGGGTAAGCAGGCCAAACTTGAACTAATGTAGTTCCTTTTCTACCTTCTATTTCAATAAAGTCTCCAGAAGTAACTCCTAGTTTGCTCATTAACCTAAATGAAACCCTAGCCCTTTTCTTACCGACATCTCTTGATTTTGCTTCTGCTACAATAGCTCTAACTTCTTCGCTCATAAATAACAACACCTTAAATTTAGAAGATTTGTCAAAAATATTAACTATATTCAAAAATATATAATTTACGCATATGTATTATTTTTCTATCCTTTTCCTAACAATAAGAATTGGTCCTTCTTTTTTCACTACAATAACCTCATCGCCAGGAGAAATACTTTCGCTTTCGCTTTTAGCTTTCCAGTATTCTCCATCAATTACTACAAAGCCTTCATTGTCAGGTGAAATAGGGTCAACTGCTTTCCCTAAAGCGCCCTCTAATTTCCATGAAAAAGGCTTCCTCCTTCTGACCGCTATTATTTTGTAAATGATGAAAGCGGTAATTGCCCCTAAAACTACTCCAACGGCATATGCGGAGTATAAAACACTCTGTGCATACTGCTCACTAAAAGAAAAACCTATTGATGTTGGTGCTAAAGCTATGCCAAGGACGATCATAACTATCCCAATCCCTCCTGCAACTCCAAAACTAGAAATGAAATGCTCTACAACCAATAAAATGCTCCCAAAGAGAATTAGTAATATGCTTGTTGCACTTATACTATAACCATTTCCTACAAATCCAAGAAGAAGTAGAAGAATGCCTGCAGGAACTACTCCTAGATGCCCTGAAAGTATGCCGAATAATATGATCATCATGCCTAAGGATAACATAAGTGTGGAAAGAGTAGGATCTGATATCGCATGCACAATATATTCTCTTATATTCATATCAAAATATTCTAATGTATAAGACGAAGTATTTATTATATATGTGATGTTTGTACCTGGGAGGTAAACCTGCGTTCCATTAATTTGCCTAAGAAGGTCGTCGATGTTATAAGCTATATAGTTAATAACATGATACTCCAGAGCCTCTTGAGGCCCCAAATTTAAATTTTCCAACACGAAATCATGTATTGACGTTAAATTTCTATCTTTATTTCCAGCATGCTCATCTAGAAACTTTAGTATCGGGTTGATTATTTTAGTATCATTCACTAATGTATATGTTCCAGTAGTAGGATCATATTCAATAGGTTGCATGGAACCTATTATTGTTCCCGGTTGCATTGCAGCTATATGTGTGCAGACAAAAATCAGTGTTCCAGCACTCTCCGCCCATTTATCTACTACGAATCCAATCACAGGAATGGTAGATTTATCGATATCTATAGCGATGTTCATCGCAGAATCGAGAAGACCTCCTGGAGTATTTAGATATATAACTAAAATCGCATGCTCTTTCTCTGCTACTGCAATTGCATTGCTTACATATTCTTCTACCGCCGAATCAATTACACCGCTAACAGTTATGACTATCACTCTGTTTCCTATAACATTATTGCTTTGAGCATATGAAATCTTACTCTCAGAAAAAAGCAAAAATAATAATAAAAAAACCACTATGAAAAACAATGCTTTAGCTTTCAGACTCATTTTATGTTTCACTTTCTGACTCACTTGAAGCTTTCATGGGAGAAGAGGTTGAAGTTTCTTTTCCACCTACCTGGATACCTTTTGTAAGACCTACTACGGTCCCAAGAATTTCACCCCTACTCTCTGGAGTCACAATTATCAGATTCTTCTCTCTAGCGATTTCAATAAGGGTTTGAAGCTCTCTAAGTCTCATAGCCATTGGATGAGATTCATAAAATGTTGCAGCTTCAGACATTATACTAGCAGACTGCCTCTCACCCTCTGCCTCAATTATTCTCGCCCTCCTAAACCGTTCGGCTTCAGCTTGCTTAGCTAATGCCCTTAACATTGTGTCCGGTAATTTTACCTCTTTTAAAGTAACTGCAGTCACTTTTATGCCCCAGGGATCGGTCAGCACGTCCAATATCCCCTGAATTCTCTTATTTAGCTCTTCTCTTTTTGAAAGAAGATCATCCAGCTCTACCTGCCCGATTACATCCCTCAAAGTTGTTTGCGCAAGCATGAGAACAGCATATGAGTAGTTTTCCACAGCCATAATAGCCTTTACTGGGTCTAGAACTTTATAATAGATTACTGCATCAACTCCTACTGAAACATTATCCCTCGTAACGCTCCTTTGCTCAGGAACATCAACCGCAACAATTCTCAAATCCACTTTTAAAAGCCTATCTACAAAAGGAATTATGAAGAAAAGTCCCGGACCTTTTGCTCCAAGTAGCCTTCCAAGCCTAAAGACAACAGCCCTCTCATATTCTCTGACTACTTTTATAGCCATTGAAAGGAAAATTATCAATATTATGATGATGAATATTATAGTTGTTAGGTTTGAAACTAAAGTATATGCATCCATAACTTTTCCCTTAATTAATTTAATTAAGAAAAATGGTTATATTTACTTTTTTATTTAAATAAAAGATGACAAAAGGTGATGGAAATGGAAAAGAAGTATAACCAAAATGAAAGAATGAAACTGGAAATCATATCTATGATAGACGAAAATCCCAGCAACTGGATAAAGGCAGCATATTTCTCCGATTCAGAAGTATCAAAAATTATGGAAATTTTATACAAGTTGTGGGAAGAGAATAACGAGAAAGGATTTCCAATTGATTACGCTTCAAATGAACAACTAAAAGCCCTATATTCAAAGGCAAAAAGGTACTCATCGATGAAAGAGGAGGAAGCAATGAAGACAGTATTAGAAAGAGTTGAAAAATAAGGGACTTTAGATTTTTATCGAATTCCTGATCCTTTCAATCAAGTTCTCTTTTGGTTCTAATGGAATTATTTTGATATCATTTTCCAATTTTTCCGGTATTATTTTTGAAATGCTTTCATCTGAAACTATTAATATAATTTTTGAATTTGTATCTAGCATCATAATTATATACTGCATAAGATCTACTACCATATCAAGCTTGTTTTTACTTAGCACATGTCCAACTACGTACCTATCTTTCTCTTTTGTAATTACAACTAAAGCCGCATATTCTATTCCGCTTTTTCCTAAGAGCATACTGTTGTAACTTATGTTAACATTTTCTCCCTTTAATCCTCTTAATCTTTCATATATTTCAACAATTTCCTGCGGAGTCTGTACTATGTTGAGATAGGAAGAAAACATCTTTAATGAAAAGTATGCGCTTTTTCCTTTTGGCGTCATTTTTATTATTTTCTGCTTTCCCTTACTTTCTTCTATTATCAGTCCATTTCTCTGAAGTATGTCGAGATATTTTTGAAGCATTTTGGAATTTAAGTTGGTCTTATACATCAAATGAGTCTTCTTTATCCCAAAATCTCCTCCACTGGAAATAACATTCATTATTTCATATAAGATTTCAGTGTCTGACCTATATTTTCTCTCTTCTTCTGTTTCGTTGGAAATAACGCATCATCCCCATTCGTTTTTTAATATTTTATTCATATGTAATTTTTGAAGATAATAAAATATTCGTTAAATTTATATTAATTATTAAGTTATAACTCTTTTATACCGACTTTAGCTGACCTCCTTACGCTCTGAAGAGCGAAACCTTTCAGTTGCAAAAAATCTTAAAAAGTGATATTTGCAAGCTCATTGAGTTGAGATAGAACTAATTTTCGAATTTCTTTTAAGTCCGGAAGAGGTTCGATCAATTTCCCATTTTCAATATATTTCTTTAATAAAAGCTTCGGCTCACTGCCATCTTCACATTTCTCAGGAGATTTGTTCCAAGGCAATATCTGGTCTTTAAATCCTGGGCATCTATAAATTTTCTTTGCACCTGGCAACTTACCTCTTTTTGTTCTCGGTATCCACTCTCCATTTTCATATACTTCAACGATGTCCATGCTAATATCTACGCTTGGAGGAAATGCTATAGACGTCCCAACACCAAAAGCATCAACGATATCCTTAAGCTCATTAATATCTTCTTCATTTAACCCTCCACTTGCTATAATTTTTACATTTTTGAATCCATTAAGGTCTAGAGCCCATCTAACCTCTTCAATAATTTTTCTGAAATTCCCTCTTCGTGAGCTTGGAGTGTCTAGCCTAACACCATAAAGCTTTTTCCCTAAAGTTTTCATTGCAAGCTCAGTTTCTATTCTTTCATCCCAAAAAGTATCAACAAGTATTATTCTTGGAACGCTTTCATCTATATTTTCATCAAACAGCTTCCAAGCCTTAGCTTGATCGCCCACTATTATCATCAGGCTGTGGGGCATAGTTCCAGAAGGTTCTACTCCAAGATATTTTTTTGATAGAACCCCGCTGACAGAATCCGCGCCTCCTATCAAAGCTGCTCTATCTGCAAGTGGAGCAAGCGCTGGATGTAGAGATCTTAAACCGAAAAATAGAACCTGTTTATTTCCTGCTGCGTATTTTATTCTAGCGGTTTTCGTTGCGATGCTTGTGTAATGTCTTAAAATTCCCAATATTATAGACTCATAAAGTGCAAAATCATAGTATTCTCCTTCAATTAGCATTACAGGTTCTCTTTCCCTGAAAAGTGTGCCTTCTGGCAACGCATAAACATCTACCTTGTGGTTTTCAAGAACATTAAGTGCCTCCTCTAATCCAGCAAATATAGCCCAGCTGTAATCTTTAGGTAGCCCATAAGTATGAAATTCTGCTCTGACTTTTTTGTCCTTTAATCCTGCACTTTCTAAAATTTTTTCAACTCTTGTAAAGTAGACATCTGTTGCCTCTCCATTTAAAATTTCCTCATCAGTGGCAATGTAGAATTTTCTTCTCAAAAATTTCACCTTTTCAAAAACTTGTTATATTAAAATAATTAAAATAAATTAATGAAGTTTTTATAACTTATATTAGTATTCTAAAGCTTTTCGAGGTCAATTATTTTGAGCGGGGAAGAAAATTTTCTTACTACCAGAGAAAAAATATATTTAATCCTCAAAAATTCTCCTATCCCTTTGACTGTTGAAGATATAATTAATATGCTTGGTTATTCAGTTAGAGAGAAAAGAAAAGTAGAAGAAGATATTGAGCATTTAGCCTTAAGCTTAAAAAGCAGAAGCAATGGTAAAGAAAGAATAGCAATTTTGCCTGCAAGATGTTTAAATTGCGGATACACTTTCAAAGACAACAGAAAGGCAAAAAGGCCATCGAAGTGTCCCAAGTGCAAGTCGTTCAGAATAGAAGGACCATGGTTTTATATAACTGAAAGCTCATCATCAATGAAAGGAAGTATATTATTGTAAGGATCTTTATAAAAAAGCTTAAACTTACAAAAATCTAAAAGGTCCCCCGGTCCGTGAAAAAATCATTTCCTGTGAAGGATCATTCCGCTAAAATCCGGTCATCCCTTTAATAAGTTCATATAGGCTCCCCCGTTTTTACATTATATCTTTTTACGGGAACTTTTAGCTTTTCTAAAAGCTTTTTTACTGCCCAAATGAGATGAGAACTCCCCCTTACTCTTCTAACCTTCATCTTTCTATATACGCATTCTAAAACAACGTCTCCATTATTGTTTATAACTTTGATTCTTCCGCTTATATGCCCCTTCAGGTTTTTTAAAAGATATACGTCTAGTATGTATGTTTTTTCATCTTGAGGAGGTTCTACGATGATCTTAAAAGCTTCACCCTTTCTGTATTTCGTCGTTATCTTTTCTTTTTTCAATTCCTGCACTTCTTTCACGTCATTTTCACTAACTAGAAATGACCAGTGATAAACTGCATGTTTTCCTGTGAGACTTTTAGATCTTTCTTTTATAAGCTCGATGTTCAGTACAAATCACCAAATCTTAATTAATTATAAGAATATCGTTATTTAACCTAATATCTGTAACATCCTTGACAATTAAAGTAATAGTGAAGCCGAAAATTCCGCTTGTAATTAGAACGCTATTTTTTATGCTGATTTGCCTGATATTCTTTTCTTTTCCAAGTTCTTCTCTTCTAACCATCTTACCGGTAGATTCGTCATATAAACTAATCTCTGCAGATATTCCTTCTTCAGAATTTGCTATTTTCAACATGCATAGCTCTCCCATTTTTCTCACCAGAGTATTACAATTAGAGCGCTATTCCTCTTAAGTCATATGGTGTATAATCAGTTATTTCAATGTTTACTTTCATCCCTAAAGAAACTTTTTTTCCTCCTTTCAGCACAATGCTTATGTAATTCTTTGTCCTAGCAATATAACTCTCTCTTTTTTCATCTTTTTCTACTACAACTCCCTCTATGATCTTACCAACATATTTTTCCATTTTTTTATTCAATACTTTCTCCAGCTCCTCCTTAAGTAAACTGCTTCTCTTCTTTTTAACAGAATCAGAAATCTGAGGCATTCGCGCTGATAGGGTGAAAGGTCTTGGTGTGTATTGTGCGATATGTACCCTATCGAACAAGCCGCTTACAACTACTTTCAATGTATTTTCAAAGGCCTCCTCACTCTCCCCTGGATGACCGACTATAATGTCTGTTGCTATTCTCAGGTCTTTAATTCTACTTCTGAATTCATTTACTACATATAGAGCATCTTCTATGCTATAGTCCCTTCCCATGATCTTCAGAACTTCATCGTCTCCGCTTTGTATTGGTAAATGCAAGAACTTAAATACATGCTCATATTCAAAAATTTTTACGAAATTTTCTAGATCTTTTTTTACTCCATCCGGATTCATCATCGCGATCCTTAGCATGTATTCCCCTTTAATCTCTTGGTTGATCGTTTCAACTAAATCTGGTAACAATGGTCTCCCTTTAAAATCAATCCCATAAACTGAAGCATCCTGACTAGAAAGCTGGATTTCGTAAACACCGTTTTCAACAAGATCCTTTATCGCTTTAAGGATTACTTTAGGCATTCTGCTTAAAAGTCTTCTCCTTGCTACCTTCGTAATACAAAAGTTACAGTTAGAAAGGCAGCCATCATTGAGGGGTACAATAGCAATATTGCCCGTCTTTACTATTGGAACGTTATAACGCTTGAATTCTTCATAGCCTAGGAAGTCCGTTTCGTAAAAAATAGCATCGACGATCCTGTTAGTTTCATACGGTGAAATTAAAACCGCATCAGGAAATCTTGATTTGATTAGATACGGTTGACTTCCTGGTATACAACCAGCTACTACTATTTTTGAATTCTTGTTAAGCTGTTTCACTTTTTCTATATATTCAATCGCCTTTTGGTCACTATCTTTTCTAACTGTACACGTATTGACTATAATAACATCAGCATTTTCTAAGTTGTCTATTTCTTCAAACCCTCTGCTTATAAGGATCTCTCTCATTAATTCGCTGTCACTCCTATTTAGCGCACAGCCAAAAGTCTTTATAAAAAACTTCATTGCAATTCACTATAATATCTATGCATTATTGACACTCTAACAAATAAAATTAATAAATGTATATCTAATTTTTCTAGCTGGATGTTTCGATTTTATTTGAGCAATTTTAACGAATTTTTAGTGAAAAGTGTTAAGACGGTTTTGACCCGTTCTTTCTTAAAGATAGGTAGAGTTCTATTAAAGCTTCGGCAAGAATCCTTCTAATAGAGCTTTCTTCTGACTTGCCGATTTTTTCTTTTGAATATAAAAATATCATTGGATGCTGACCGGCTCTATTAATCTGGCTTATAATAGATGATACATGCTCGATAGGTAATGCCTTACCATCAGACATCAGTGATAGACCTCCTAAGCTTTTAGGAGATATTCTCTGCGAGAAATATAGAGTTAACTCTATATCTTTTTTGAGTTTTTTGTTAATTTTTTCACCTAAGATTTTTTCAAGACAGCACTTTAAAGTATCGTAAGAGCTATTTTTAACTTTGCCGCATTCTTCGTTCAATTTTTCAAAACCCTCTGGCCATGTTTTTTTAACAACATCTAAGATTTCCACTGAAGAGCTCTGAAGTAGCTCTCCAGTCTTTTCCAAAACATCTATAGGTTTGATACGCTTCTCATTTTCAGACGACAATACTTCAAAGAGCTCGACTAGTAGATCTTCTTCTCTTTTGATAATCGAGTTGAACTTTGCTTTTCTATTTAATAGTGCATTAACATCCTCAACAATTGAATTTGCATTAGCAGAAAGAGAATATCTTAGAATTATATCAATAAAGCTATCATCTATTCTAAGGCAAAACTTAGTAGTTGACTTGTATATATATTCAGGATGAAATAGTTCCCAGAAATTGTTTGGCAGATGTCCAAAAACTTTAAGAATTTTTTTCTTATTTTTGCTCCAATTTCTGCCTATTGTCTGCAAGGCATTTATGTACGAGAGTTCTAATGATATGACCTTATGGTGAAGATATACCCATTTATACATCATATATCTAGCATAAAATAGGTCTTCCAAATTGCTTATTATTTTCGTCGGAATGGAAATCTTTACTTTTCCTCCTTCATCATAAAGCATTAGACCGCTTATAAGCCTCTCAATATCAATAGCTCCAAAGGTAGCACCTGTGTTATATGCGTCCCTGACCAAATAATCGATCTTGTCAGCATCTATAATTTCGCCGGAAATTATTTGTTTCATGATGTTGTGAGCTTCCTTTTTAAAAAGCCTCCCCTCAATAGTATCATCATCTCTACAAAGAACAGCTTTCACCGATTTAAAAGCCTCAGAGAGCATTTTTATTGTCTGTTTAGGAAACCCTTCTTTTTTGAAACCTGTTAGTATGTCTTTTAGCAGTTTTTCTGAAAATATGCATCCATAATATTCATGCAATTTTAATTTTCTTTTTTCGGCTTTTTCAAAAATTTCGTTCATTTCTTCAGGCAATTCCCCGTTTTCATATGCAGTTTCAAGGGCGCTCTCTGTGACGTGGCTGTAAGGCAAGTGACCAACGTCATGAAGTAGCGCAGAAATTCTTGTTGCTAAGTAGAAAGCAGACTGATCTTTTCTGGAGCTGGAAGTTGGGAAAAGTTCAGAAATTATCCCAGGGCTGTTATTCATGAAAGAAGTCCAAATCATGCCCGCAACATGCATAGCACCTAAAGAGTGCTCGAACCTAGAGTGTTTCGCTTGTGGATAGACTAAATACGTAAAGCCCAATTGCTTAATGCCATGAAGTCTAAGCATTAAAGGGTGTTGAAGAATTTTATATTCTACGAAGTTAATTGGAATAAGCTTATGTACCGGATCTTTTATATAAGTCCTAGTTTTTAGCAAATTTTCAAAAGAAGTTTCTTCTTTTCGCATGTCTTCGCACTCCTTATTTAACAATTTAACAAACTAAAAAATCTCAACTTATGTATAAAAGTTTACCTAGAGTAAACTACCGTCATTTCTGCAGGGCTTTTGGGTTTCCAGCGACCTTCATGATTCACCTTTATATCTCCTTTGGGTGTTTACATAACCCTCGACCCTTACCTCTCGTTAAGGCAAGGGCTATGTTAATTGATGCATTCAGGCGATTTTGACTTCTGTTTTTTAGGGAATATCCCTAAAGCTTTCTATCTTTGTTATTTATACTTAACTTTTCGCCCTAAAGGATGTATCTCTCGTGAGCAAAAATGAATATTGTAATAAAAAAGTAATTAAGCTTATTTGCTCATGATTCAGTCAAATATCTTAAGATGGAATCTACTATTACAGTTACAATCGTAGAATTGCTTTCAATATTCTCTGCTAATTTTTGTGAAGCATACACATTAGCACCAGAGGAATAACCGGCAAGAATCCCTTTTCTTCTTTTGCTAATTTTTCCGTCATTTCTTTTGCATCTGAAAATTTTACTTCAATCAAGCCATCCAAGATTTTTTTTATCAAGAAGGCCCGAATATCTTTATGCATTAAACCTTCTATTCTTTCATAACCTTTTCCCCTGCAAGTCTAGAACCTTCCGGTATTATGCCAATAATTTTTTTGTCCTTTTCTTTCAAGTATCTTCCAACTTCCATTACATTCCCCTTGTTCCAATTCCCATCACAAAAGCATCAATTTTTCCATTCATTTGACTCCATATTTCTGGACCTGTTGTTTCATAATGTGCCCTGAAGTTATTTTTATCTTCGTATTGGTTCAAAAAAACTCCTCCTTTCTCTTCGGCGATCTTTTTTTGCTTATTTGATATAATAATCATCAGCATCCTTATCATCTGAACCGTAAAATATTTCAGCTCCTAAAATCTTTATCAATTTAACTTTTGCTACACTAGTTTGCCGGGAAACTACAATTATTGGATTAAGACCTAATTTTCTCGCTACAAATGCAACATATATAGCAGTATTTCCACTCGAAGCTTCAACTATATATTCTCCTAGTTTGAGATTATGCTCTTTGATTGCAGAACTTACCATGTATAGAGCTATTCTATCTTTGTGACTGCCAGTAGGATTGAGTTATTCGAGCTTCACAAATAATCTGTAATTTTTTTAGTTTGATTTTATTTAGTTCTAAAACAGGTATTTTGACTATAAGTTTAAGGATATCAAGAGTTTCTGCAGTCAAAAAAATTATAAGAATAACATATTTTTTATCCTCCTGGGGCTCCGTGATATGGGCTATCTCTCCAAACCATATTCCAGAAATCTGTTTCAGAAAATGTCTCTTTTTTTGCAATGTCTTCCTTCACAGTAAGTAGAAGCTTATAGTGCTTTTCTTCATCTTCGTATATGATAGCGGCTAATAACCTAACCCTAGGATCTTTTATGTTATTTAGAATTTTTCTAGATTCTTCTATCATTTTTGCTTCTGTTGTTATATGTTCATTTATGGTACGTTCAATCAGCCGAAAGTCCTCTTCCGAAATAAAAGGCTGTTCGTTGCTTAATAGCTCTGATATCGTTTCATACAATGTGGCATGCTTCTCAGAATCTTTTGAGAGTGATTCAAAAATAGAACTCAAAGCCTTATGCTTTATCTTCTTTGAGAGCTCCAAAAGGATTTTAGCATATTCTTTTTCTAAAATTGCGAATTCCTTCACTTCTTTCTTAATTTCTTCTTCAACCAACTTTATTTCCCCTCCAATATAGCTATTCCTCTCGCATCCTTTACTTTTAAAGCGAGCTTTTCCCTTGCTCTAAAGTTGTGGTAACCCTTTTCTGGACCGAGATATCTTATTTCACTGTCAATGCCAATTACTAATTCCAGAATTCTGGGCTGCAATGAAACTATTATGGTCACATTATCAGGTAAAATCGGAAGAATAACTATATTATCAATAAAAGCTTTGATCCTCTCAAGATCTGTAGTTCCAGTTTTATCGCTTATTGCCAAAAGCTTCACATATTTTTTCGGGCTTATAAACAATGCAAATGGCTTAGTTGCTCCTGATCTTAAAATCTCCGTAAAAGCATTAGCTATATCATTTACAGACTGAGACGGTTCATTCCACTCGCCAACTGGTAACTTTATCGTACCTTCGCGATTCAATATAGTCTCAAGTATCAAGCGATCTTCATTATTAGATAGTTCCAACGCAGATCTGTATAAGTCGGGAGCCTCCAATTCCCCGTTTTTATCTATAGAATCTATTGACATTTGCGAGACTATAAAATAAGACTCTATCTCATTTAGAGGAATTATTTCTCTTTCTCCTTTTTCATCACTTTTCTCAACAAATATAGCCTGAGTGCCTTTTTCGATTCTTTTTATAGGTAAATATTTTCTGAAAATCCTCATTTCTTCAAGAGCTTTTTGATATTCATTTACAACAATAGAAAGAAAATCTCCATTACTGTTCTTAACCTTATTTTCTTCTTTCTTTTCCTCATTGGATACTAAGTTGCTTGGGTCATCTTTTATGTTCATAGAAGTTAGCTCCTTTACTTCTTTGAGTCCAGCCTCAAGCTCACTCTTTTGTTCCGCATCTAAAGAATTAAGAAGTGCAAGGAATTCTCCGACATGAGTTTTCTCTTCCTTAGCTACGTCTTCAAAAACTTTCTTAACGTTCTCATCTTCAACAGACTTTGAAAGTTGCAAATATAGATTTATTGCGTCCAATTCAGCAATTATCGAAAGCCTCAACGCATCGGCAATTTCATTAGCTTTTAATTTCCTATCCATAGGAATTTCCAATGGATTTTTAGATAACATTTTTTACACCTTGTATTTTATTAATTTCTTAATAATTGTAAAAATTCAAAATATATATTTTTAGGAAAAATTAATTTTAGGAAATGATTATAGTGGGATTATCCTTTAAAAAACCTTTAAACGCTCTTTCACCTACTGGATTATCAGGTATCTTAATCGCCTCGATTCTGACCTCCTTCCCGCCTTAAAAGGCGAGGCTTTCAGTTGTAAAAAGAAAAACAGAATTATCTTTTATTTTTTGGAGGAGTTTTTGGTCTTTGTTCGTAAGGTTCTATATCTTCATATTCATCAGTTTTTTCTAGTACTTGAGATGGGTCGCTTTCAAATAGCAGCCCTTTTTCTTTTGCATATTTTAACAAAACCTCTTCGTCTATATCGGTAATTTTCTTTATCCCATCTATATCGATTCCATTTTTGCTCAAGTATGAAATTAAATCTTCAAGAAGACCCGCAGAAATTATAGATTCTATTATTTCGTCTTTAATTGAATTCTGTCCCAAAGTTAATTTCACCCTTTTAGATTTAAGAATCAAAAATTTATTTAGTCGCAATTATAGTCAAAAGATATTTGTTAATATTAGTTTTATTCATACTAATATAAATTTCTGATGTTCATACTATTATGCTTAAAATTTCATTTATAAAATATTGCAGATTATGAATTTAACATAGTGGTGAAGCATAAGTGAAAGAATGTACAAAAGCTAAATACTTAAGGGAAAAAAGAGAGCTCGTATGTTACACTGGAGAAAAGCTGGATTTTTATGAAACTGTATACATGTGCAAAAAAGGAAAGATTATTATAACTGACGAAGACCAAAAAACTTTAGAATGGTACGACATCGTTTTAGATAGATCTCAATTAGAGAATAATGCCTGGATTCTATTTTCTGTATACTATGATCTGCGAGAAAGAGGCAGAATATTGAAGTATGGACCTTTTCAAAACAGCTTTACCCTTTATCAGAATAATAAGCCAATTAGCTTAGTATTTGTATATGAAGAAACTTTTGAATTTAAGGTTTCTACTCTTCTAGATTTATTAGATGCGGCTAAGAGACTAAATAGAGAAGCGATTTTAGCTGTAGTAGATAAACACGGAGATGTATCTTACTATACATTTGAAAAGTTTTCATGAGCTTCTTTTGTATTGATAAAAATATTATTTAATACTATGTTGTATTGATAATAATAAAATGGGGAAGTATTTTGGTTCGGACATTTGTGGCAATAGAGGTTAATGATCCAAATGTTGTCTCGAAAATTATTAACATTGAAGAGCAGATGCTATCATTAAAAGTTCCTATGAAAGTTGTAGAAAAGGAGAATCTTCATATAACTCTTGCATTCATCGGAGAAATTAGTGAAGACACTCTTCAAGATGCAATAGAAGCAATTAAAGAAATAGAGCATACGAAAATTAAAGCAAAACTCAAGGGAATTGGAGCTTTTCCAAATTCAAACTCGCCGAGAGTTGTTTGGATAGGAGTTGACGATAAAGCGAGCATCTCTATTATGGAGTTGTACAAAAAGGTATCAAGTAGCTTAGTAGCTCATAAAGTTCCTTTTGAAAGGGAAAAGGACTTTACCCCCCATCTTACTATTGCGAGAATAAAGGGGAGAGAAAATATCAAAAGGCTCGCGAGCTTTATAAATGAGTTTTCAAGTATTGAAATTGGCGAAGTAGTTTTCGACAAATTAAAACTTAAAAAAAGCACACTTACGCCAAAAGGTCCAATATATGATGATATACTATCAAAAGACCTTAGGGAAGGATAGATAATGACCCTTTCTTCTATTGAAGTTGAAATTTTAAAAAAAATAAAGCCGACTGATGAAGATAGGGCTAAGGCAAATGCTATTTTTAATATAGTAAAAAACAAGATAATTGAAGGATTGAAAGCGAGTAACGAAAAATTTGAGGTATTGCTTGAAGGAAGCATAGCTAAGGATACATGGCTCAGAACAAGCCCTGAAATGGACGTTTTTATCGTTTTTGAAAATGAGCTTGATAAAAAAGACTTTGAATCCATTGTTAATAAATTGGCGAGTATTTTAAATGAATATGAACCTGCAAAGCAATATGCCGAGCATCCTTACCTAACAATAAAAGTGGATGAGTACAACGTCGACATTGTTCCAGCTATTAAATACGAAAAAGGAAAGAGAACTAAAACAGCTGTGGATAGAACCCCTCTTCATACGCTTTTTATACTTGAAAATACCACTCCGGAGCTTAGGGATGAAATTAGAGTTGCAAAAAAGTTTGCAAGAAGTATTGGTGTTTATGGAGCAGAGACAAAAATCGAGGGATTTTCTGGATACTTGATTGAGCTTTTAACAATAAAATATGGAGGTTTCAGAGAGCTACTGAATAAAGCATCTGAGTGGAGAATCCCCATAAAGATATCATTTTCAAGTAGCGAATCAATAAAGCGTCTCTTAAGCAAATATGAGAATTGTCCTATGATAGTCGAAGACCCTACAGATAGTGAAAGAAATGTTGCAGCTGCAGTATCAAAAAGAAAAATATTTGAATTTTCTTCTGCTTCGAAGCTTTATTTAAAGAAACCAACGCTTTATTTCTTCGAAGAGGATAATGATGAAAAAGTCATCAGTACAATAAATTTTGAATCACTTGAGCCTTACTATAAAAACGTTGTAATAATCGAGTTTGAAATCCGTAAAGAAATTAGTAAAGATGTTATATGGGGAGAGCTAAAAAGAATGAGCAAAAATGCCTTTAATATCTTGAAGAATGAGGGGTTTGATGTCGTCAAATGCGAACCTTGGAGCGATGAGAAAAAGGAAGCATACATTGCTTGTTTACTAACATCAATATTTTTGCCAAGTAAAAACGTGTCTATAGGTCCGCCTATGTTCTTTAAAGAGCATTTCTTCGCATTTATTAATGAGCACATTTTAAGACCCGTTGAAGGACCGTGGATAGGTGATGACGGTAGATTATGGTCACTTAATGAGAGAAAGTTTTTAAATGCACTACAGCTCCTCTTGGAAAGAAAAAAGGAAATTGCTATTTCTGATTTTGCTGACTCTTTGGTTGACATGTATATTCTTTCTTGGAGAACTGAAAAACTCTCAGGAAAAAGAGGTGTTTGGCTAAAGACATTTATTATGAACAAGCCCAAATGGATTATGCCATATTACCTTTCTATATTCGAAGAAAAAATATCTTCTTTGAAAAGCTCGAAATATTCAGACACAATTAAAGGCGCTTAAGTTTAAGATGAGATTAATGGAGAGTTTGAAATACGTAATTTGTTTTCCTTTTAATGACAAATATGCAAAAAAATGCCTGGAAATTGAGGAAGTAATTGAAAAAATCTTAGACCTAGAGGGGAGAAAATTAACACTTCTAGCTAAAGGAACAGACTCAATTGTTCTATCGCTGGATGAAAAATACGCTTTAAAGGTAGTAAGATTAGATAGAGAAATTTCGCTATTAAAAGAAGGAATGTCATTATATATATTGGAAAGAAACTTTAAAAAAACAGGGATAAAAATTGCGCCTGAACTATATTCTTTTTCAAAGTATCACGTATTAATGGAGAGAATAAACGGAATTTCAATCTCAGACTTTATTTTTAGTGCAAGCGAAGATGAGTTAAAAGATGCCTTAAGAAGTTTGCTGATCTATTCTTTAAAATTAGACTCGATCAGATTATCTCATAATGAGCTCAGCCGGCCTTATCACCATGTTTTCTTTATCAAAAATCGCGAAAAGATAACTCCAATTTTCTTAGATTTCGGTAGCTCAACTATAAACGGAAATAACTCAAATTTTTTACAAATATCTTCAGCTCTTTTCCTTTCGAAATCTAGAATTAATGAAAGGATTACTAAGAGTTTTAAAATCGATGAGATAAAACAAAACAAGCTAAGAGAACTATTAATTTTGTATAAAAACTGCTTCAAAAAAAGATGTATGCAAGAAGAAATAGAAAAAGTAATTGAGAAGATTTTAAATATTATTTTTCGACAGGAATCTTAACTTTGTCTAATTCTCCTTTGTATACGCTCGTATCTAATATACTTGAAAGCACGTATAAGCTACCTCCTACAGATACTGGGAGCATATTTTTCTTTACTGCAGTCGATAATGAAGTTATCACGATATCCTCTTGTGACGGTTTTGACAACTTACTACCGCATTTTGGACAAACTGACCCATATTTTCCAATTATTTCATTTAATGAAGGAATGCCAATATAATCTTGACCGACATGCTCTAAATAATGAAAAACATATCCGCAATTTTTACATTTATATACGATTGGCAAGATAATCACCATTTTTATTTAAGGAATTAAAAAAAGAAATGAATGACGATAAGGGTATTACCTTTACTTTTTTTGTATTACCTTAATGAGTGTCATGAGTTTGAAATTTTGAAAAGATAGAAATTTTCAAATTTATAAAGTAATACCAACTGTTTTATGGACGGAATTTCGTCATGCCGTTTTTATATATAATTAAACTTCACTTAGTAAAATCTTCATTAATAATAAAGATCAACAATAAAAGCGTGAAATGATATGAATGGTTTCAATATAGTTGGGCTAAAGGAAATCGTGCAAATCCTAAAGAACAACTCCGCTGCGAAAAAAGCATTAGACGAAAAATTCGATAATGAAAATATCATGATAATTGACTATTACAATGAAGAAGTAAGTATAGGTAACAGCATTGAAAAAACAAGAAAAATCCTGTGGAGCGAAGCCACAACACCTATGAAAAATACTAGCTGGTTACCCATTAAAACTATTCATGAAACAAACACAAAAATATCTGCAAGCAACATTATAGGTATAGTCAACCCTTTTCCAATAACATTCATTCAAGAAATTGAGGGTGAAAAATACTTTTTCAAAGGAGAGGGAACTGGCCCATATGAGCTGAACGATAACGATAGAAATGTTAAAAAAATAAGTAGAAAAAACCAAACAAAAATTGGAAAAGAGCTTAACATTGGTCCAATAAATATAAATTTTAATGAGAGCTGTGAAAAAACCCTCACGCCTGAGATCACATATTACTTCTGTAGCGGAAACGAGTTATTTATGTTTAAAGAGGGGAATATGTTTCAAGTTAATAAAAAATCAGATATAAGAATTAACACAATATCTATAAACTCTTTAGTTCAGTGGATCCAGCCGTATAGAATTGTTATCGACACTCTTTCTCACGGAGAAAAGCTATCGAGCAATTTTATTATTCTATCGCAGCCTTCTTTCTCAATAACCTTTGCATCTTTATATCCAATAACTCTCAAACACGAAGAAAAAGAAATATTTGTAGAAAACAGAGGAAAAACGATCATTTCACTTGATACACTTCCAAATTACTCATTGTTAAGTTATCTAAGAGTATTTGTTGATGAGAACAACCTGTTTTCTTCAAAGTTACCAAAAGTTCAGATAAATGACCCTTCCACCTTCTTACACAGCCAAAAAATTAAAGATCTAAGCGAAAGAGAGTTTGAGTATGAATTATATGCATGCAATGTCCTGAGCTACGATAAAGTATTAAGAATTTATGTGAAGCCGCCTTTTTACATGAGAGAATTTTATATAAATAATATAGAACAAAATCCTGAGAAAATTAGTGTTGATACAAATACTATCGTTTTGCCTCTTCCCAAATATAAATGCCTGAAAATTAAATTAATAGCAAGAGAAAAGATCAAATTATAAAATAACGATTTAAAATTAATTCCAGATGCTGGGAGATATGAGAAAGCTTATATTAATTACAGGAATGCCAGGTTCTGGAAAGTCGATAGTTTCAAGCTACTTTAAAAGCAGAGGTTATACCGTCTATTCTATGGGCGACATAGTTAGAAATATTGCGGAAGAAAGAGGCGTAGAAAAAACTTTAGAAAATCTACTGTCAATTGCCCAAGAGATAAGAAATAAGTATGGTCCGAGTGGGGTAGCTAAGCTAATGATACCTATTCTTGAAAAAGAAAAATCCGAGACGGTTGTTATTGATGGAGTGAGAAGCATAAACGAAATTGGTGAATTTAAAAAGGTGAGCAAATGCATAAACATTATAGCTGTGTACTCGCCTCCTTATATGCGATTTGAAAGGCTACTTTATAGAGGCAGACCTGGTGATCCTAGGAGCTTTGAAGAGCTCATTGAAAGAGATCTGAAAGAGCTAAGCTTCGGAATTGGCAATGTAATATCTTTAAGTGATTTCATGATAATTAATGATGAATCGCCCAGTAAAGTCATAGATTACCTGAAAAGTAAGGAGGATGAAATATGCAATTGCAAGAAAGAGTCCGTATGGAAATACCTGTAAAACCTACAGAAAGTGAAAAGAATCTAGCCTTGCTGGTTGAAAAAATTATGGAGCCAGAAGAGATATATAGTGAAGATTTAGGTATAGAGAAAAAAATTGTAGCGAGATCTAAGTGCATTTCAAGCCTGAAGAAAATGCACTACTTGCTTAGAAGCGAGAGGATATTAGATTCGGCAAGAAGATATCTAAAGGAAGGTGTAGCTGATAAGATGATAGTTGTAATGTTACACAAACAAGCATTAGCGGCTGGAAGGATTTCTTTTGTAAGTGAAGAAAGAGAATCTCCCCTTGGTGCTGTTAAGCTCTATATATATCATGATAATCCTCACGATGTCATAGATTGGTTGGCACCTCCAACTAGAAAAGGAAGACCGGTTTTTGAAAGAGGAGTACCAGAACCTGACTGCTATTGATTTTCTCTGAATCTCTTTCCTTTTTAAAGCATATAAATCTTTTGAATATTGCTAAATACTTAATAAGCCAAGGTTAAATAAATGTTGGGTAATATGATCCCTCTAAAGAGTACTTATCACTGATGGAAAGAAAAGACCAAGTAAGATTATGGATGCACATGCAAGCTGAACCATTTTATTCGAAATCTTAATAAGAGAGCTATTAAGCGGGCTGAATTTTATTGAAAAATTTATAACTAATAATGAGAATTTAATTAATTAATGATGTAAAAATTTATGGTGATAAAATTGTCCTCTCCTGAAAATCTCTTGAGAAATGTGTTGCAATTAACAAATGAAGCAAATGAGTGGAGGAGGAAAAAATCAATAAATTTAATAGCAAGCGAAAACGTAATGAGCCCTCTTGCTGAAGCTGTATATTTGAGCGACTTCATGAGCAGATATGCTGAAGGTAAACCGAAAAAAAGGTACTATCAGGGAACAAAATACATCGATGAGCTCGAAATAATGCTTGCTGAACTTATGGGAAAAATTCTCAACATTCAGTATATAGAGACTAGGCCTATTAGCGGAACAATAGCAAATGCATCTGTTTTTAAAGAATTGGGAGAACCCGGAGACAGAGCGCTTGTTGCGCCCGTACAAGCCGGGAGCCATGTCAGTCATACTAAATTTGGGACGCTAGGAGCTTTAGGCATGACGCAGGTTTATCTTCCATATGACGAAGAAAGGATGAATGTTGATGTAGATAAAGCAATAAAAATGATAAAAGAAGAAAAGTTTAAGTTTTTAGTCCTTGGAGGAAGTGTATATTTATTCCCTCATCCAG
>NZ_JBMFSV010000007.1:0-47743 GCF_049967375.1 Fervidicoccus sp.
CATCTCTTGCGAATAATATAAGAGAAGCACAGATCATTGCCTCATATATATGGCTTCCATTCTTGATACCTTACATGCTGCTCATTTATGTAAATATATCTCAGCTTGGAAGCTTTGGAGCTTTTATAGTTTCCATTCTGCCAGCTTCTACGCCGATTATAGCAATAAAATCTGTGTTTCTGGGTAACTATATCTATCTCCTAACAAGCTTTATTGCAAACATCCTCTACATCGCAATTATTCTGTATATTGGAACTAAGTGGTTCAGTGGTGAAAGGATAATTTCTTCAAGGCCAATACTTTCAAGGAAGAAATGAAGTAAGCAAATCAAATTCCTTTTAAAACTCTTTTTGCATAAATATAATTGTTAAATGATATTTTTTATATTATAAAAAGGTGCTACAGCTTTGTTCGGAAAAAAGATTGATAAAACGAAAATGGCGAAGGCAATAACGCAACTGAGGTTAATGGAGAACAAGCTGAGAATGATAGAAGATAGGTTGCAAAACTCAATAGACAGCAAAATGAATGAGCTACTCAAGTACAACCAATTATATGGAGTCGATGCGGCAAAAATGATTGCGGGAGAAATCGCAGAACAGAAGAAAGTGCTGTTTAATATTAGGAATATGAGAACCTCTGTTGAGAGAGTTAGAATTAGGTTTGAAACTGTAATGGATCTTAACGGCAGTGTTGAAATGCTTAAAGATGTAGTGCCCTTAGTTAATGATCTTAAGAAGAGCATCGTAAAGGCATATCCAGATCTTTCTATTATGTTTAACGATTTTGAAGAAAAACTTAATCAGATTGGTTTAGAAATTGACTCCAGTGAATTATTAAACAATCCGCAAATCCCAATGTCTGAAGGAATGAATGAGGATGTTGAAGCAATCCTGAAGGAAGCGGAAGAAGTTGCAAAAACAAGAGAGAAGAACAGGCTTCCTTCGCCGCCATAGGTGAGTCATTATGTCTCCAATGCTTTGTTTCAGTCTTACGGAGGAGCAGTATAAAAAGCTTCAAAATTTAGCAAATTCTATGGGATATTCTGATGTAGGGGAATTTGTAAAGCAAAACATATTTAATCTCCAACCTTCTAAGCTCCCTTTGACGCAACAAGAAGTAAAAACGGCACAAGAAAAAATTCAGCTTGAAAGAGATCAGTTTCAAAACTTAATACGAACGATACAGGACCTTATAAATCCGTTTACTGCAAAGATCGACGAACTTACCAGATCCTTTGCTGAACTAAAAGAAGAAATGGAAAGGATTGAGTCTAAAATCGGTGAAGTTGAAACTCGTAAAGAATTGCCGAAACAGAAGTTCCAAGCTAAAGAAACGCAGTCTCAAAAAGTTAAGCCAAAAGCCATTGAAAGGCTAAAAAGCGAAGGAGTAGTTTTCCAAAAGGACTTATCTTGGCTGAATACTCCTAGGGCTTTTTTTGAAAGATTAAGAAAAGATGGAGCTGTCGTGATGACGCTTGGAAATGAGTATGTAGCAATAGACAGAACTTTTTGGGAGGATTTCAAAAATGAACTATCAAAAATAAACGAGAGAAACGCGGATAAAGTATCTAAAATGCTGAGCGAAAAAATGGCAATTTTGTTCAAAAGACTTCTTGAAGAAGGGAAAGTCATGTATGTAGAAAATGAAGGATGGGTCGTAGAAGAAGAAGGTACCTAAATTATCCGATAAAAACCTGACCTCCGCGAGATATTCTTGTAATTATTGGAACAAGCGACATTTTCTTAAGTGTTTCTGAAACTTTAGTATTAAAATCATACAACGGAGAATAACATTTTTCGGTGACAGGTAAAAAAATGACAAATCCGTCAGAGACGGGAAATGCAGGAATCTCATTGAGTTCTAACAAGTTATGAATATCGTTTGCTTTTAATACTAATTTGCTCGCATCTCTTAGATAATTTAACCCTTCGTCAACTAAATCGTTCTGGGCTAACCTTATCCCAGCTAATAAGTGGAAAAAAGCTTCCTTAGGAAAAATTATATTTCCTTCACTTTCAGTTTTATTTGTATACGCGTAAATCACTTTTAGTTTTTCAATCGGATAGAAGTATTCCAGCAGTATAGGTTTGTTGCTTTTTAACATATGCACCTGCAAACCGCCTAATATTAAACTGTTTATTCCAATTTTCAGCTCCGCATCAACAGGAATATCGTCCAATCTTTCACCATTGTATAAAGCATACAATAAAGAAGATGCGATAGCTATGTCACAAGAAATACATGCGCTTGGATCTTCCTCTGAAACCTTTTTAATAAATTTTATTGTTTTTTCGCTTGCATTTGGAATTCTCGATAAGATTTTATCTTCGTTTATCGAACATCTGCAATCATACTCTAAAATTCTATTTTCTTTATCAAAAGATGCGTTAGAGATAGGACCTTCAAGCGCCAAAGTAATATATATATATGTTTTTTCTAAATCATATTTTCCAACAACTAATCTGGGCACTTCTACGTTAACTTCCATTTTATTTAACCTCACTTAAATTTTTTCTTTATAAAAAATAAACGTTTTTTTGTTAAATTCTTATATTTAAAATTCAATATGTTTTCTACTGAAAGGGAAAAAACATCTTTACAGCTGAATTTTTTATCATTTGAGCCGAAAAGCTAGATTAAGAAAATAATTCTTCCTTAATAACTGAAACTACATACTTATACTGGAAGATCTCGATTTTAAGCAGAGATCCAGGATTAATCTTCTTATATTATAATTGGATATGAAATAATTGGATATGAACATGTGCTCAACAATCATTGATACTTTATAAGCAATTCAGCCTCTCATTAATTCCAGAATCTAGAGCTATTTTATTTAACTCATTGCAAACATTTTTATGTAGCGGTATTCCAATTTTTTTCCTTGTTTGCATAGTATACCATGCTTTTTCCCCAGGGATCCAAATGCTATCTGCATTTGGAATTTTTCTCAAGCTTTTTATCTCTTCTATATATTTTTCCAATCTTTTTTCAAACTCTGCTAACTCCATGAAAGATTCTATATTTACTGCCGCAAAAGCATGCCCCACATTGGCAGGCTTTTCTCCTACGGTATATCCCACATGGATTCCCCATGCAGCACCTGAGAGGACTCCTGTTATGATATCTATTATAAAAGCCAACCCAGAGCCTTTATGTCCTCCAAATTCCTCTCCTATTCCTCCCAAAGGAAGAAGCGATGCCCTGTTATTTTTTATCATTTCTAAAGCTTTTTTTGAGTCCTTGCTTATGACTTTTCCATCATCACCGAGAACCCATCCATGCGGTAATTCCTTTTCCTCTTTGGCATATATCTCGACCTTTCCAACTGGGATAATAGAAGTGGCGGCATCGAACAAGATAGGTGGTAAGGAAGCTTTAGGAATAGCAATTGCGATAGGATTTGTACCTAGTGTTTTTCCAACAGTATTAACATATGAAACCAGGCTCTCAGAGTTAGTCATGGCTACGCCGATCAATTTCTTTTCTATTGCCTTTAAGGCATAATATCCTGCAATTCCAAAGTGCTGGCTATTTTTAACTAATACAAGTGAAGTTCCGTAAGTCTTTGCCTTTTCAATTGCCAAGTCCATCGCTTTTAATCCAGCAATATGTCCTAAGCCAGCATCTGCATCTATCACTGCTGTTGCGCCTATTTCTCTAACAACCTTTATTTCGGGTCTCGGATTTACACAACATTTTTTCAACCCCATAATGTACCTATTAACTCTCTGAACTCCATGACTTGAAATTCCCATAAGATCTGCAGATACCAAAACATCTGTTACAATTTTTGAGTGCTCCTTGGAGAGACCATTATTCTCAAAAATGTTCTCAACTAAAGCCCTTAGCTCTTCTTCTTTTATCCTTACATACTCACCAGAAGATGTGGGTGTTTCTTTTTCGTAAAGCTCATAATAAGAATTGTTATTCATAAAAATCACCAAAGGTTATTTTTTTATAATTATAAAAGTTTTAATAAATACGATAGATATTTGTTTTTAAAAATTTTTCGAAAAATTATGGTGATCCAAATAAAGGTTCTCTATATCCACAAACCGAATGAAGTAGAGTTAGAATTTCTAAAAAAAGAGGGTTTAGAAGTTTCATTCCATCAACATCCTCAGCAAACTTATGAAGAATGGCTCGAAAAAGAAATTATTAATGCTGACATCATAGTTGTGCCTCCAGCTCATCCATTTGGAAAAGAGTTTATAGGAAAAGCAAAAAGCTTGAAGCTTATTATGGTTAGCGGTTCTGGATTAGATAAGATTGACATCGAAGAAGCAAGCAAGAGAGGAATATATGTTGCCAATGCTCCTGATTCAATAGCCGAAGCTGTTGCAGATCACATAATTGCTTTAATTTTAGCACATTATAGGAATATAATTAAAGGTGAAGAGTACTTAAGAAGCGGTAAATGGGTAGGCAGGATACCCTCAGAACTTATCGGTCACACGATACATGGCAAAAAAATTGGGATTATCGGAATGGGAAGGATTGGTGCTGAACTTGCAAAAAGAATGATAGCTTTTGGTGCTGAGGTATCTTACTGGGACAGAAAAGTGAAACCGGAAGTAGAACATCTTATAAATATTAACAGGATTGAACTTGATAAGCTTTTAGAAGAAAGCGATATTATAGCCGTTACTATCGCATTAACTCCAGAAACAAAGCATCTTTTAAATAAAGAAAGAATACTCAAAGTTAAGAAAGGCGCATTAATTGTTAATACGTCGCGAGGGAGCATTATTGATGAGCAGGCTTTAATAGAAAGGCTAAAAAGCGGGGAAATTTATGCGGCACTAGATGTTTACGAAACAGAACCATTACCTACTAGTAGCCCATTGTTAAGCATGAAAAACGTCATACTCACTCCGCATATAGGCGGATATTCTTGGGAGGCAACGAAAGAAACCTCAGAATATGTCGCAAGATCTATTGTTGAATTTGCCAAGGAGGGAAAGTTGCCGAAAACAGTTGTAAACAGATGCTAAAAATTATTCTCGGAATATTTATTATTTTCAGTTTTTATAATTTAGATATGGTAACATTTATGACCAGACTCAACGATGCTAGACTTATTGGAGGTATCGGATCTCTCTTTTATCTAGCATCTTTCTTTACAGGATTTCATTTCACAGGATCAATTTTATTATTGATTGGTTTGGTCCTCATAGGAGTAGCAGTAAAATACATTTCGGATGAGACCAAAGACAGCACCATATTTAATAACTTCATGTATTTTATATTGATAACGATAATTGGTAGTATAGTTGCGATCATTTTAGGACTGGGAACATTTTTACTTGGAGCTATAACAATAAGAAGAATGTTCTTTTCCGCTATTCTCACTTTTATAGTTGCATTAATAATCGTTTGGGTGACTTTTACTATAGCCAGCACTTATTTGAGGAGAAGCTTTGAACAAATAAAAGAAAAAACAAATGTAAATCTCTTTTCTACCGCAGGGAAATTTTATTTTTGGGGAGCGCTACTAACTATAATTCTTGTAGGCTTCATAATCCTACTGATCGGAATAATTTTCATGGTAGTCGCATTTTTCTCTCTACCTGATAAGCTTCCTGAACAAGCACAAACTCCTACGCAACAAGTCTAATCTAAAGGAGATATACCCCTTTTTATGATATCTTCTATAATTTTTTCAGTTCTTTTTCTTTTCAAGAATTTTGCTATTATTTCTCCGTTTTCTTTTTTTACTTCTCGAATCTCAATTAATCCTCCCTGCTTTTTCATAAAGCTTACAAACTCATTCATCTCATTAATATTTTTAAACCTCAAAGAAAATTCTTCACCTAAATAACCGTTCTTCTTGAAAGAATTAATGGACTCTATTGCACTTTCTAATAAAGCCTTTCCAAGTTCAATCTCTCTCTTTTCTAATTCACTCTTATCGAGATTTTCTTCCTCAATTTTAAACATCTCCCTTAAAATTCTTGGAAAAATATAACCTTTACCTTCATCGAAGAAAAACTTCATCCCATCTCTAATATCTCCTATATTGCAATAAGATGTGGTATATTTAAGCGGGGAAACTCTATTTTTTATATCCTTAAGCACTATTCCTTCTCTCTCATCTTTTTCCAATTTTCTTATAATTTCCCATAACTTGGCTGTCTCATCTTTTTTTACTATTCCATATTGCTTAACACACGGGAGATTTCTTTCTCTACAGAATCTTTCCTTTTGTTTTACATCAAGCCATTTCTTACCCTTTAACACATCTATTACAAAGAAGCAAAATCCATTACAATTTGGATATTTGTATCTAGTATAAGGGTTTTCGTCGCCAACCACTTCAACAAAAACTACTTCTCCTCTGTTAATTTTTCCACCAAGTTTTTCAAGCAATTCCTTTATTTTCTGCGTTGTATAAGGACAAATATATCCGCCCCTTGTTATCGTTAAAATCTTTCCGTAATATCTAACTATCCTTACGTTATATCCATTTAGCTTCTCTTCGACAACTATATAATCTAAGAAATGTCTCGAAATTGCGGTGCTAAGAATCAAAGCTCTCTTAATCTGAGGATAGCCTGGAACGAAAAGAGCTTTTTTGTTTTTTGAATAGATGATCACACTGCCTTCAGGTATTCTCCCTATCGTCCTTCTAAAAGTCAAGTACTCTATGTCATTATAATTTAAAAATCTCACATTTTTTGAGTTTAAGATTTTTCTTGCCTCATTTTCGGAAATATTGAGCACATCCGCCATTAGACTTGAGCTTATCATGAAGTTCCCCATTCTATAAGATTCCACCTTGGATACATATTCCCACTAAGGTATGAAAATTTATATAGCTCTTATTTCTAGCTTTCTCCATGCCTAAAGTGCGATAGGTCCTCTGCATCTATTCGTTTTTACATTTGCAGGGGAGTTAGGTGTTCATAGATCACCCCTTGATCACTGAAAGAGCTCTATTGTTTTGGTCTCAGGGCTAATTCTACTTCAATGGTTAAGGTTGTAAATCCTTAATTACCTTGCAAGCCGATCACTAAGCTTAAATATGATATAATACCTTAAGAAATATATAGTTTTTCATCCCCACTATAAATGGCTGGACTTTCAGTTGCAAGGAATAGGCATCACCGATAAAAGCAAGAGAGAGATTTTTGATATTTCTGTCTTTTCCGTAGCTAAAAGATGTAAGCCGGAATAGATACAAAAAAATTGCGATCACTTTAAAAATATATCTGAATAGAGAAAAGAATGCCAAATAAGCTATAGATCAAAACTTGTTTTAAACGATAAACGTATTTATGTTAATAAATTTAGATAATTTCTATAAAGCTGAACATTTTTCAAAAAACTGCTCAGTTAGGGGATTTTTCCTCATTACTTTCGTTCGGTTCACCATCGTTTCATCATTCATTATTTTACGTCTTTTCCTCGTTATTTAAATATATCATCAACCTTCTGAGATTTTCTAAAAATGCCAAAGGATCAATAGTTATCACGCCCATAATCTCGCTAACTTTCCTCATCCCTTCATCATTCGTAACAAGAACACCCTTTAACTCATAAGATAAAAGGACAGCATCGAAATCCTCAGGACTATCAATTATACCCTTTCTCATTGCTTCTCTAAACTTTTCTCGCAAATCATGAATTAACTCGGATATGTTTTTTTCATCATAATTTAAATCATATGCTTTTTTTATAAAGTCTTCCGAAATTTTTAATGCTTTTATTTCTCTCATTCTCATTTCTTTTAAGTACTCGCTAAAAATTACTGCTGGAATTTTGATAGAAAGCTTTTCCGGCATTTTAACTGTAACCCACATAAAGAATTCATTTATTGTACTTTCCTCCACTCCGTTAGCTAACATGTAATTTTTCATTTCTTTCGCAATGGAGTTGGTAACGAAAAAAGATACTCCAAGACTTAATTTAAGCTTGGAAATCAGCTGCGTGAGCTTGATAATAACATCATTCAAAGAATCTGTAGAGAACTCTTTTCTATATCTTGGGTCGGTAACACAGCTGGTATCTAAAATAAAAACGAAAAAGCTCTGCTTGCCTCGCGTTTTTAAACTGAACGTAGAACCCTCCTCTTTGTTATCATTAAATCTACAATTTATAAATAAACAAATTTTAGTTTTTTGAAAGCAGATCGTAGTGCCTTAATATATCAATCTCCGTAAGCATGCCGCGTAAGTTGTAATTCTCATCTACGACTATTAAAGAGCCGACATCTTCCGTTTTAAAAAGTTCAATTGCTTTTACGATGTCATCGTCGATGCCTATTGTTATCGGCTTAGGCGTCGAGATACTCCAAATTGGTACCTTCAGAGAGTCTTCACGAATGCTTCCATAGCTTCTAAGTTGGAGTGCAAAATATTTTAAAACATCTCTAATGGTTATGATTCCAATAAGCTCTCCTTGAAAAACCACAGGAAGCCTCTTTACCTTATGTTTTCTCATAAGCTCTACGGCACTTATCAGAATGTCTGTAGCTTCAACTTTTATAATTTCTTTTCCAGATATGATGTCTCCTATCAAAATTCCGAATGGCTTTCTAATGTCAATAGTATCTATCAAGTTTTTTTCGGTTATCTCTCCTATCACTTCTTCATTCTTATTTACTACCGCTAAAGCGCCAACCTTATGCGAAGTCATGAGATCTATTAATTCATCAATGCTAGGTTTCATCAACGTTACCGGAGGTACAGTATTGTCGCTTAACTCTAATGCTTTAATATTTTGAAGCTCAGCGAAGGTATTTTTTTCGTAATATTCATATGTCTTTTCAATAATATTTTGAAGTCTAAGCAGACCCATATATCTTCCGTCCTCTTCAATTACAGGAGGATAACGTATTCTTCTAAAATTTAATCCAAAAATTGCGTCTTTAAAAGTCATATCAAGCTTTACCGTATACCGCGGTGGATATATACCTATCAACATTTTTCTCACTCTCAAAACATATAAATCAAAACTTTTATACAAAAAACATACAATTAGCTTTTTCAATATTGTTTATAAAAGTTATGCATTTCTAAAATTTAAGTTTCTATTTGATTACTTCCATCTGAACCAACTAAAGGAAGTCTATAGCCGCAGAAAGGACAAAATTTTGATCCTGGCGGCAATTTTTTTCCACAATTTGGACAAAATTTTATGTCTTCGTGAATGTTTTCATCATTGAATGCGGAACTCTCGTCGTTCTTTGACATTGTTTTTTCTCTCGACGAAGTGAACTTCGAGTAATACTCTTTCTTAAGATCGTCTTTTAGTAAATGCGTATATATTTGCGTAACCTTAATATCAGAATGGCCCAATATTTTTTGAAGTGCAGGAAGGCTCATTCCGCTTCTGACAGCTTCAGTTGCAAAAGTGTGCCTCAATATATGAGGTCTAACTTTTTCTAATGGAATACCAGCTCTTTTTGCCAATGATTTTATTCTTTTATATAGTCCGTTATATGAAAGCGGTATAACCCTTTCTCCTGAGCTTATATTTTTCACTCTTTCAGCAAGCAAGAACTTCGAATTTTCTCCTAAGAAAACAGTCCTCACTTTTCCGTATTTAGCGTTTTTTACACTTATTTCCCCATCTGTTAAATCAACATCATCAGCAGTTATAGAAAGCAATTCATTGGCTCGCATTCCAGTTTCAAATAAAAGGGATATTATTAACATGTCAAGAAGGTCTCTGCTTGAGCTGAAAAGTTTGTCTATTTCCTCTTTGGTAAGCGCTGAAATTTCTCCGCTCTGAGGTTTTTTAACTATAGGAACGATCTTGCTGTCGAATCCAGCCCAAGTTAGCCATTTTCTTAAAAATAAAGTGTAATAATGCATGGTTGATTGAATTTTCCTTTTTTCTTCTTTACCTCCCCTTTTTTCAAATCCGTTTTTAAGCCTGTAATTTATCCAGTTCAAAATTAGATTTTGAGATATTTCATTTAATCTTTTCACTTTTGAAAAATTTAGAAAATCATATATAGCAGCTCTATAGCTTCTTATGGTTTTTTCGCTTAGTCCTGAAGCAGAAAGCAGTGAAAGGAAGTATTCTGCAGCCTGCTCAGAGCTCATTTCCTTAATTTCATCGCCTGCTTTGGTTAGCATTTAACAGGCACCACAAAAGTTTTACAATAAATAATAAACCAAATTGTACGGTTTTAAGGAAGATTGCTAATTTTTAATTTCACTAATTCAAACAATTGCAGGAGCTAAAAGATAGGATATATTTCCTCCAGTCGGAAGATCTATCTCAAGCTTTATGGGCATCTGCGAGGAAAAGGATATTGAAATTGTGTCGGCGATTTTCGTTAATGATAGTAAATTCAAGAGGTACTCCACACTATATGTGCTTTTTGCGGGATTACCGGAAATTACTTCTATAATTGACCCGCTACTTTTGGTCAATTGCATTTCATATTTTCCCTCGCCTACTGAAGATATCATTAGTTTTTCATTACCATCAAATTCAAAAATTGCTTGATTACCTACAAGTTCCAAATCCTTTAGGGCATGCTTCAGTGGCTCACTTATTACTTTCAGCCTAGTGGAAAATTCTATCCCTCCTTCAGGAATTTCAGGGATTGCAACCTCTAAGTTATTTACCTTAAACTCTCTTTTCGTTGTCCCGATGAGCCTTAATGAGATTTCATCTTCATTAATTTCAATTTCGAATCTATCTTCCTTTCTCACTCTCTTCATCATTTTGACTAACGTGCTCAGATTTAGACCGACGCTTTTTTTCTCGTTGATTATGAACTCTGAAAATGATTCCTTAGGAAATGAAACGCTCATGAGAGCGACGTTTGCTGAATCTATTGCTCTTATTTCCAATCCATTTTCATTTATTTCAAGCCTAATTTCATCGATAAGCTTTGACATCGATTCAAATAAACTTTTGAATATTTTTGCATCTGGGTAGACAATTTTTACGCTTGCCAATCCATTCACCGATTAAGAAACTTTCAAATAATATTATAAAGCATTCTCTTATAAAAATTGATCTCAAAACAAAAAGAAAAAATAAAAATAGGCAGTATTTTTAATAAATAAATAGATGAACGTTGGAGGGCCCGTAGCTCAGCCAGGCAGAGCAGCGGTCTTTGGGTAGAAAATGACCCAAAGGCTGAAGCTCCAGTCAGCGAACGTTGCTGGCTCTCCGGCTGGCAGACTCCGTAATATGCACAATGCTTACGGGTCTGATGAGCCCCGAAGGCGATGAAATGTGACTGGAAATGTGAAATAGGGAGAGACCCGAAGGTCGGGGGTTCAAATCCCCCCGGGCCCACCACATAAAAGGGAAAAAGGGCTCCTATCTTTAAAACATCTTATCATTTTTATAAGATAGATTACTTTCGGTTTTCACTCTCTACCTATTCCTGGTACATATGTTCTTTTCTATATTATCGAAATAGAAGGATCTCAAAGGAAACAAAAACATATTGAACAAAGTGATATGATAATGAAGTCTTTTAGTATTCAGGTTTCTTCCAAGGATAGTCGTTCATATGATGTGAAGCAATGCGAAAAGAGCGGAATAGAAGGTATTGATGAATTAGTAGGATGTATTCCGAAAGGCATCATTGCAGAGTTTTACGGAGATTTTCAGCTTGTTCTTCAAACCTCTTATAAGGTAATAGCAAACTTTCACTGCATAGATGGAACAGCCGTAGGCATTATGCAGAATGAGCTCATAAATTACGACTTCTATATGCTGAGAATGTATGCAAGAAGCTTTGGTTGCAATACAAACGACATGCTAGTTTCAAGGGCATTTAGATTAGAAGATGCCATAAATATGCTTAAGAGCGCAAGCAATATTGATGCAGAAAACATTGCAATCATCGATCCGTATATTCATTCTCCTTCAGAGCCAAGAAATTATTGGAAACTTGCTAGGCTAATTGCAATGATGAGGGCACTTTCAGCTGAAGGCAAGAGAGTTCTTTTATTCAACAGAGTAAGTAAGTTTGGCAGATTCCTTCCTGAAGGGGGAAATCTAAGCCACCATAGCGCATACATGATTGTTAGATTAGAAATTGTTGATAGAAGGAGTTATAGAGCTACGCTAATTAAACACCCTTCAAGGCCTGAAAAAAGCCTAGTAAGAAGTATAAATGAAATTCTATCGGTGAGAGATAAATGGGAAGGACAACTCCCTCTGTTAGAATGGTTGTAGATTACGAAATTAAGCGACTGGAGAAGATGATGGAATATATACATGACCCGGAAATCAGAAAAGTTATGAATGAAATTATTGCAAGCTATAAGGAGCTCGCGCCTGTATTTAAGGCTGTTCCACCCTACGACTATCCCTATGCTATACTGCTTTCAGGATTAATAAAGGCTTTGAAGAGGATAGATGAAATTGAGCAGATGGTGGAACATAAAAGCTAATTTTTTCCCAAATCAAATTGAGTTGGTACAGATAAATGAATATGGAGAAGAAAGGGTTAAAGAAGTCTACACTAAATATCCAATGTATCTTATCGCTAAAAAGCTAAGCACAGATGAAGTTATAGACAATATCAAAAGAGATCCGAAAGTCTCTGACATTAAGGTAGAAAGCTGGTCATTACCGCCATGGTATGATAAAAAAGCGGATATAATTAGAGTAGAGCTGGAGTACTATTTAGCTCTAAATCCTCTTCTGAAGCGCTGGGAGCTTGAAGGATATTTAGAAAGAGTCAATGTTCAGCCTTCTTCTAAAACCATCTCATTAATAGAAAATGGCGTCGTTCTTTTTGAATGGGATAGTGAAGTCAGCGATCCTTGGTCTCCGCGTCTCTCATTTCCAGAGCTAAAAATTGCAAGCATAACATACGATGAAAAAAGGGTTAAACTGAATTTTTATGCACTAAGCTGTAGTAGAAATAGAGCAACAAACTTTATTGAGATGGAGCTCCATGATGAGCGCGATCTTGTAGGATACCTAAATGAGTGCAACATAATCATTCTTCCAAAAAACCTAAGTGAAATGATCATCGACAATGCTAAGAATATGCGCAACAAGATTTTAATAATTGACGTCAGAAATCCTATTGACAGCATACCTGGATGGATGATTATAGGAAGGATTTCCTTTACTAACCTTAATGAAGTAGCTTCAAGTAGTATAGGGAAACTTTTAACAGAAATAGAAGCCATAGAGGCGTACAGAAGAAAAATGGTGGTTCCTAATATAAGGATATACAATGAGGGTTGGAGAAATGTCGATGAGTTACTGACGTATGACTCAGGTGGACTAATAGGCATTCCGGAAGCTGGAGTATATGAAAATGTCTTACAGATCGATTTTTCAAGTCTCTATCCATCAATAATCTCTAAATTTAACATCTCTCCCGAAACTATTGATAGACCGAATTGTAGAAACAGACTTCACTTAAATGATGCACCGCACGAAGTATGTGTAGACTTCGATGGTTTAGTTTCATCCACACTGAAAAAACTAATTGATCTTAGAAGTAAAATAAAAGAAATAAACGGACCATTTAGCAAGACGATGGAAAAAGCGGTAAAATGGATAATGGTAGCTAGCTTTGGATACCTCGGTTACAGAAATGCAAGATTTGGAAATGTTGGTGCTTATGAACTGGTCATATTTATCTCTAAAAAAGTTATGAACAAAGCAATAGAAATCTCTCTGAAAAACGGTTTTAATGTTCTTCATTATATAGTAGACAGTCTATTTCTTCAAAAATTCTCTAAAGAATTGATAAACGATATGGATGCAAATAGATTACTTGGCGAAATAGAAAAAGGTACAGGACTGAAAATAAAAGAAGAGCAAAGATACAAATGGATAATTTTTCCTAAAGCACTGAACCCAATTAAAAGTGCTGCTCCTAACAGGTATTATGGATTAACATACGACGGAGAATTGATCGTTAAAGGAGTTAAGTGTGAAGGAATCGAAGGTTTAAAAGTCAACGATTCTGTTCTAGAAGAAAAAATGAAAAAGTTACTTCTGAAAAATTCTCATCCAAGGAAATTATGCGGGGAAATTTTATTCCTATTATCAAAATTTTCCGATAAAAAACCTTAACATTGTAACAGGACCTCTCAGCCGATAACAAAAGTTTCATTTATCAGCTTTCCAGTTTTGAATCTCTCTGGAGAATATGGCCTAAGTAATCTTGGCATTGTTCCAGTAAATATATATTCAGCCATAAGTTTTCCAGCCAATGGTCCAAGCATAAAACCATGGCCGCTGAACCCTCCAATTACATAAAGCTCTTCAGGCCAATCATTACTTCTTCCAACAACGTGCGATCTATCAGGTGTCATCTCATAATAGCCACTCCATGCACGTATTATTCTTATCCTCTCTGCTCCTGCCAGGATTCTCGATAGTCTTTCTGCATATTTTTTAAGCCACAAAAATGAGTTCCCTAATTCTACTAGTCCTTTAGGCTCAGCACCAGTTGATGTGGAACCTATTATTTCTCCTTTTAATGTTTGGGAAACATATGTATGCAAAGATGAATCAACAATAAAGGGTTCTATCCTATACGCGAAAGGCTCAGTAACTGATATTTCTTTTCTCACAGGCTCTATAGGCAAATTCAGTCCTAATTTTTCTGAGAAAAAAGTCATCCAAGCACCATTCGCTATAATTACTCGTTCTGTTTCAACCTTGGATCCATTAACCTTAATTGATTCAACCTTTCCGGATCTTATGCTTATATCTTCTACATTGCTATGCTCAAATATGTTCACTTTCAAAGATTTGCACTTTCTAGCCATGCCGAAAATTACAGAATCTGGGTGTATTGTTCCGTCCTCTTTTCCGAGAAAACCTGAAATTATCTCATTTCTTTTCCTCAAGAATTTATACTTTTTATACAATTCTTCAGAAGGGATTTCTGTTAAAGGAACTCCCCACTTCTTGAAGGTAGAGTTAGCATTTTTCAATATATTATAAGAAGCTTCATCAGAAGCTATCCACAAATAGCCTGTTTTTGCAAATAGGACATTCATGCCTGTAATTTTCGATAGCGAGTTTAAATATTTCGAAGATTCTACGGCAAATTCTAAATTGTTTTCATCGCCGAAATGAACTCTGAACCTTCCCGCGTTTCTAAGCGAAGATCCATAACCGAGATACTTCGATTCGAACAGGCATATATCATTTCCTTTTCCATTAGCTATTGCTAGATTCATAGCGACCGAAAGTCCTACAACTCCCCCGCCTATTATTGAATTTTTGCAATTCAAATATATCACCTCAAATATTCTATTTCAACAGGGACCAAAGGAGCCCTTTGTCTAAAGTTGCCAATGGATCCTATAGGTACATTCCTGAAGTATGAGAGAGCATGCAATGCAGCAATTCTGCATATTCTTCCTTGGCAGGTTCCTGTTCCCAGCGCTGTAAACCTTTTAATTTCTTCTAGGTTTGAAAATCCCATATCGAAAGCTTTTATTAAATCTTCTAGAGTAACATCTTGGCATGGACATACAAATTTCATTCCTTTTGTATTGCTAGTTAAGATGAACACTGGCCTTTCCTTTACAATAACTTCATTTGGATCAATAAGATTCTTCTCTTTTTGAATTTCAGCCAATTTAGACGACTCTGTGGTCGATAAACTCTTTCCCGAAGCTAACTTTGCGGCAATTTCAGCCTCTTCCTTTACCAAATTTTTTGGAGTTCCGGACGCCTGTCCAAGAAAATACATATTATTATTACCTACAATTTCTCCGTTTTTTGTATACACAGTAATTGTATTTAGATTCGAAGAATAAACGATATTCCCGCCTAACTGCAAGGCTGGTTCTATATTGGGTATAAATGAAACAGCTGAAACGAGAAGATCTGTATTAATTTTTTCTATTCCAGATGGCAAATCAACAATTATTCCTTCTATTTTTGGATAACCAAAAGCTTTTATTTCTTTAACGTTATTTTTCACATCAACGATAGTAGTATCTTTATATTTTGATATTTCATTAGCAACTTCATATCCTCTTTCATCATTGCCAATTAAAACCGTTACCTTCTTTATCTCTTTCAATAGACCTTTATTCACTAAAAGCTTTATTGCTAATGAAGAGCCTATTATTCCTGGAAGGTCATTGTTCTCAAAAATCGGGAATGAATCCCTAAATCCGGGATAAATTACAAAGCTCTTTGCATCTATTTTGAGTATCTTTTTCTTCTCTTTGTTTAAAAATACAAACCCGTCATCGAACTTACCTAAATAGAGCCCAGTGTAAAATTCAACTGAATCGTTTAATGCCTCTTTAGACTCATTTTCTAGCTCTTTTCTACTTTTAGAAGAAATCATGAGAATGCTACCTTTAGCTTCATCATACAAAAAGTTTGCAAAAGTTATCGCGTCTCCCTCATCTCCCAGAATAAGAAAATCCTTTTTTACTTCTTCGATCTCCGTATTTTCATATTCAGAATCTATATTTGGTAATTCGGGATTTCCACTATATGACACAATTTTTTTCCAAGCTTGACTCCATATACTTCTAACTAAAAAGCTGTGATAGAATCCTGCCTGACCTAATTTTTTCCTAATTTTCGTGGACAAACTGCTACCTATTTTCGGCGAGGGAGATTGAGAGATTCTTGGATCGTACAAGTAAAATACCGGCTGAGCATGAACTCTTATCCATGGGCACCAGCTTTCCATATAAAAGGGAGCTCTTGGTCTTTTGAATTTCGGGCTGGAGGCAACTGGAATTGTTTCTTTTTCAAATAAAGAAAATGATTTTTCATTGCTCATTAATTGCTCCTTCCTCCTAAAATATTTGAAAACAATTTTATATTGTATGCTAACATTTATCCTTCTTATATATAAGAATTTTATTGTAAGAGATCATCGCTTTGGTCTTTAATTCTAATTAGAAAAAGATATGATAAAATGTTTTGAAAGTATTTTCATTATTAAGTAATTGAATAAAAATTAAGCTTGGTTGAAATAGCTCAGTATTCCTTTTACAATATACTCGAGATCGCTCTTGCTTAGAAGCGGATGGACTGGGATGCTGAGAACTTCTTTTGATACTTCAAGCGATACCGGATTTTGTTTTTCCGGATATCCCATTGCTTTATAGATTGGTTGTATGTGAAGCGGATAAGGATAGTGGATTGCGGTTCCTATGCCTAGTTTATTTAAGTGTTCTATTAGCTTGTCTCTATCCTCAGCTGGAACTCTAATTACATATTGATGATAGACATGTTTATATCCAGGTAACTCCACAGGCGTTTTTATTTCCTTAACCTTTGAAAGTTCTTTTGTGAAGTATGCGGCATTCTGCCTTCTTATCTCATTAAATCTATCTAGCTTTTTAAGTTGAACTCTACCGATAGCTGCCTGCATCTCGGTCATTGAAAGATTTGTTCCTAAAGTATCGCTCAAGTATCTCTTAGCTTCTCCATGTTTTTTCCATTTTACTAAAAATTCATAGACTGCATCTAAATTTGTAGTTACCATTCCGCCCTCTCCGGTCATCATGTTCTTTGTTGCATAGAAGCTAAATGCGGATGCATGCCCTATGCTTCCTGCTTTTACTCCATTCATTTCAGCACCATGAGCTTGCGCACTATCTTCCAGCACGACCAACTTGTTATCAATAGCTATCTCGTTTATTGAATTCATATCAGCCATGTGACCAAATAAGTGGACTGGAATAATTGCCCTTGTCCTGTTAGTTATCTTTTCGTTGACAGATTCGGGATCTATACAGTAAGTTCTTTCATCTATGTCCGCAAAAACTGGCCTACCACCAACATTAACTACAGCGTTAGCAGTCGCAATAAAAGTAAAATCGGGAACTATGACCTCATCCCCTTCTCCGACGCCAAGAGCTTTTAAAGCTGCTTCCAATGCGACAGTACCATTGGTCACAGTAACTGCGTATTTCGTTCCAATATACGATGCAAATTCCTTTTCAAAAAGTTCAGTATTCTTACCTCTCGTGAGCATGCCGCTTTTTAAAACTTCTATAACTGCATCAATTTCATCCTGTTCTATTATAGGCTTTGAAATCGGAATCTTAACTTCCATTTTTACGACTCACCTTTATTTTTATGAAGTATCCATAATAGATACGAATTATTATATACTGCAAATATCTTAAGTTTAAATTTTAGGGAATTAAAAATCCCTTATCCTATTCTTAAGCTATTATCAATATTTTAAATTTTTTAAATAAATTTTATTGATTATTTTAAAAAGAGGAAATAATATGTTTAAATTTAATTGTTTATTATGCGGAGCTGTTTGCTGCACGTTTAAAAGCGAGGAGGAATCTCCTCTGGTCTTTCCGTGGGAGAAAAGGAGGTTAGAAAGACTTAACAAATCTAGCATGTTTGAGCCTTACATCATTTATAAAATTAACAATGAGGAAATTGGGGTTTTAATGTACAGATGGAAAATTGAAGGAAGATGCCCTTTTTTAAATAGAGAAGGCAGATGTACAATACATAATTCAAAGCCTCTTTCTTGTAAGATGTTTCCATTGATAATAGGATTGGATGATTTCACTTTACGAGTGAGTGCTGATTGCGAAGTCGTTAAAAATCATATTAATGATTTAGAAACCAGCGATCCGAAGTCATCATTTCCAGCTGAATATCCTCATGCGATGAAAGTCTTTGAACTGATCATTAAGTACGATCGGGAAGCTAAGAAAAAAGGTTGGAACAGGGAGATATTTAAAAAGGAATATTCTGCACATAGAATAATAGACATAGATAACTTAATAAAAATATAAGTACAATAATTATTAATAGGTTATTAGCAATGAACTATGAAGTAATTGATAACTTAAAAGTAGAAGTTTTAGAGTTCTCAGGAACTGTTGAGACTGTTGAAAAGGCGTCTTTGTTGAGCGGTGAACCGAGAGAAAAGATAGCAAAAACGTTACTTTTCAAGCTCAATAATGAATATGTTGTTTTCATAGTTAGAGGTGATAGAAAAGTAGACTATATAAAGGCTAATGATATTCTTGGTACAAAGCCTCAGCTTGCTTCTCCAGAAGATGTGAAAAGAATTCTCGGCACTGAACCGGGTGCTGTGAGTCCTATAGACAGACAAATTAAAAAACTGAAAATTTTTCTAGACCCGAAGATTTTAGAAGAAGAGTATATACTTTGTGGCGGAGGAAGCAAGAATAAGCTATATAAGGTAAAAACTAGCGATCTCATTAGCTATCTAAATCCTAACATGTTAGATATATTTAAATAATGTATACAATGTGGAATCTTAAGATTCTTCCTCATAAAACCATTAGAAAAATTAAACTGCGAAGGTGCTTAACAAATCTTCAAATGTTTCTCTTCTTCTTGATACTTTAGCAGTACTTCCGTCAACAAAAATTTCAGCAGGTCTGGGTCTTAGATTATAATTTGAGCTCATAGAATAGCCATAAGCACCAGCGTCCATCACAGCCAAAACATCTCCTTCTTCGACTTTCGGCATTGGTCTGTCCAAAGCTAAAAAGTCGCCAGTTTCGCATATATTCCCAACTATATCTGCAACAATCTCCTTTTCGTCTGAAGCTTTTGTAACATCGATAATTTCATGATATGAACCGTAAAGTGAAGGTCTTATCAGATGGTTCATTCCTGAATCTACGCCAATGAATATTTTTCTTTTTCCATTTAAAGAAACATCTTTAATGCTAACTACCCTCACTAAGAGAACCCCGCAACTTCCAACTATATACCTTCCAGGCTCAATTCGAAGCTTTACATGACCGTGCTTTCTAGAAAAATCTTCAAGGATGGAAGACACTTTTTCACCGAAATCTCCAAGATCAAATTTTTCTTCTCCAGGTCTGTATGGTATTCCTAATCCTCCGCCTAAATCTATAAATTCTAAATCCTTAAATTCGTTCGCTATTTTTAATAAAATGTTCAGTGCTGAAATATAAGGATCTGTCTGCAAGATGCCAGAACCTATATGAATATGAATGCCTCTTATTCTTAAATTGTATTTCATTACATATTCTTTCGCTGCTTCTATTTCATTCAGATATATTCCAAATTTAGTTAATCCGCCAGTTTTCGCATATTCGTGATGTCCGTATCCTATGCCAGGATTTATTCTAATAGATATATCAGTGCCTGGAAACATAATACCATATCTCTTCAATTGAGAAATGGAATCTATATTGATCAATATACCTAGCTCTTTTAGAAACTTCATTTCCTCATTAGAAACATTGTTGCCGGTGAACAAAATTTTATCTTTCTGAAAACCTAGCTTTACACCTAAAAGCGCTTCAAACGGCGATACAACATCTAATCCGCTACCTTCCTCCTTTAACACTTTCAGAATATCAATATTATTATTGGCTTTACATGAATAAAGAACTTCTAAATCTCTGTACTTAATTGATTTCTTGAGCCTTTCATAATTGTTAAGAAGCACTTCTTTATCATATACATAAATCGGGGTTCCATACTGATCCGCTAGTTGCTTTGCCGTAATTTTTCCTATATATAAATAAGTTCCCTCAACCTTTATCGTACCTATTGCCTCCCTCCGATCTATAAATTTTTCTTAGCATTATACCTATTTTAACTTATAATTAAATAGAGAACAAACTCTAAATAATTAGATTTTTGCAATAAAAAATTTAAGTTTAAAAATTAGTTTTTGCAAACATTTTATAATTGAGGCTTTTTGAATTTAACGTAAAGGTGTAGAAATTTGGAAAAATTTGCCAACTTTACCGAATTCGATAAAAGCATATCAAAAAAATGGAATGAAGTATGGGAAAAGATAAAAATAAATGAAGCTGATCCCGAACCTTCCAGAAAAAAGTTTTACCTAACGGCGGCATATCCCTATCCTAACGGACCTCTTCATTTAGGACATGCAAGAACGTATTTAATACCAGATGTCATTGCAAGATATAAAAGGCTTCAGGGATACAATGTTCTATTTCCAATGGCATTTCATTTTACCGGTACTCCTATCCTCAGCTCTTCAGAAGCAATAGCAAGGGGTGAAGAGCATTTAATAAAAGAATTTAGAGAACTTTATGAAGTTTCTGAGGAAGATCTTGAAAAATTAAAGACTCCTCTTGGCATGGCAAATTACTTCAAAGAAAGGGCTAAAAAAGACATGAAAGATTATATGCTTTCTATTGACTGGAGGAGAGAATTTACAACAATAGATCCGGAATATAGCTCTTTCATTACATGGCAGTTTTTAAAGCTAAAAGAGAGAGGGTATATAGTTCAAGGCACGCATCCAGTTGGATGGTGTCCGTATCACCAAATGCCTGTAGGGATGCATGATACAAAGGGAGATGTGGAGCCCGAGATTCAAGAGTATACTTTAATACTGTTTGAAGGAGAAGATGGTACGATCTACCCCACTGCGACATTAAGACCTGAAACGATATTTGGCGTTACGAATCTATGGGTTAATGAAGATGCAGAATACGTGATTGCAAATATTGACGGAAAAAAGTACTTCCTTTCAAAACAGGCATTCTACAAAATCACCTTTCAGAAAAAGAATGTGCAACTGATTAAAGATGCAGGAAAAGGAGTAAACGTCTTAGGGAAAAAAGTCAGAAATCCCATAACTGGAAAAGTTGTTAGCATACTCCCTTCAAGCTTTGTTGATCCTTCTACAGGCACTGGAGTAGTAATGAGTGTACCTTCTCATGCCCCATATGATTATGTAGCATTAAAAGAAATTATATCTAGCAACGAAGTGAAGAAATTTGGTCTAGATGAAGAAAAATTAAAACCGGTACCTGTAATTTACCTTAAAGGATATTCTCCCAATCCTGCAGAAGACGTAGTTCAGAAGTACAAAATAAAATCTGTTAAAGAGAAGGAGAATTTAGACAAGGCTACAAAAGAACTTTACTTAGAAGAGTTTTCTAACGGTGTAATTAGAGAAGACCTCATAAAAACGATAGCCGTAGATGTTGCAGATAGGAAAGTTATTGAGCTCATAGAGGGAATTAGAGGGAAAAACGTTAAAGATGTTAAAAAGAATGTGATATCGTTTTTACTATCGAACAAAATCGGCGATATGTTTTATGAAATTGCAAACAAGCCTGTATATTGCAGATGCGGAACAGAGATCGTTGTAAAGCTTTTGGAGAATCAGTGGTTCATAGACTATGAAAATCAAAAGTGGAAAGATAGAGTTAGAAAGGCGCTAGAAAATAGAATTGAAATTGTACCGGAAGAGTATAAAGAGTGGTTCTTTAATACAATAGAATGGCTGAAAAAAAGAGCTTGTGCTAGAAGTAGAGGTTTAGGAACTTCCCTTCCATGGGACAAAAACTGGATAATAGAAAGCCTCAGTGATTCAACAATTTATATGGCTTTTTATACAGTTATCAAAAAGATTAGAGATTATAAGATAACCTCTGAAAAGCTGACTGAAGAGTTCTGGGATTACGTTTTTTTAGGCTATGGTGACGAAAAAGAGATATCTGAAAAATTAAAAATTGATACAGAAGTATTAAAGAGCATCAGAAATGAGTTTCTATATTGGTACCCACTTGACAATAGACATAGTGGAAAGGATCTCGTACCCAATCACCTCTCATTTATGCTTTTCAACCACATTGCTATATTTCCAGAAAATTTATGGCCTAAGAGAATAGTAGTTAACGGGCATATCATGGTTGAAGGAGTAAAAATGAGTAAAAGCCTGGGAAACTTTATTCCTATGTTTAAGGCAATAAGAGATGTAGGTCCAAACACACTAAGAGTTTCGCTCTTGTATTCCGCAGAAATAGGTAATGATGCGAATTATAGCAAAGAGTTAGTTAGAGTTGTTCAGGATAAGCTTGCTAGAATTTATAGCTTAATTGCAGAAATTTCTGATAAATATTTAAAAACTCCTCAAGAAGGAAGTGCTGCGGAGCTAGACATTATCGACAAATGGTTCATAAGCAAATTCAAACGGATCGTAAAAAGGGTTACCGATGATTTAGAAGGATATGTTCTCAGAGACGCTGTGGTCCAAATATTTTTTGAAACAGAGCAAAGCATTGAAGAATATATTTCAATAAAGCAGAATCCCAATTCGAAAATACTAAATGAGATCATTCACGAGTGGATCATAATGATGAGTCCTTTTGTTCCTTCATTTGCAGAAGATCTCTGGCATCTAGTAACTAAAGACCCTATAGAAAAGAGCGTTTTCAATAATAAATGGCCTGACTACAATGAAATTTCGTCATATTCGTTTGAAGAACTTGCAATTATATACATGGAAAGGATAATAAGTGATATTGAGGGAATAAAGAAGGCTTTAAAAAAGACTCCGAATGAAATACACATTATAATTTCAAACGAAAAGCTGTGGAAATTGTTTAAGAATGCACTATTAATACTAAAAGAGGGGCATTCTGTAAAAGAACTTACATCTGCTATTTCCAAAGAAATAGGCGGATATGCTAATCCTTACCAGGTTGCAGAGCAATTTAATGAATTTTATCAATCGATTCCTGAAGACATTTCAGATTTCATTTTGAAGAGCGAAGATATCAACGAGCGGGAATTGATGCTTAGCATTATTCCTTTATTACAAAACAAACTTTCATTAAAAGTAAAATTTTCCGAATATGAGGAAGGATTAGTGATGAGGGGGAAAAGACCAATACCTATGAAGCCAGTAATACTTTTTTCTTTTTAAAAATATATTTGGGTAATACGATAATACTTTAAATATGAAAAATTGTTTTTAGCATGATTATTTTTAAAATTAAAGCAGTATTTTTATCGGTAATACAAGTAATGCCATTTAAATAAGAATTTCTGTTTAAAAATATATTACAATGGTGAAGGTTCTATTGAAAAAACTTGGAGTTATTGAAAAAGTTGCTACTAATAATTTATTACTAGTAAAAATCACAGATAGCAAAAATATTCCTAATATAGGAAATAGAGTCCTTTTACCGGACTTTAGAGGATTTGGAAAAGTTATGGATGTTATAGGAAATGTAAATAATCCATATGCTGTTATAAAACCTTTCAAAAAAGAGGAAGATCTTTCCAAATACATAGGACAAGTTCTTCTAGTAGATGAACGGACCTTCACTTCTAGAAAGAAAAAATAGGGAGTAAGAAAGATGTCAGACGAAAGTAGCGAGAATAAAATAAACTGTCAACATACAATAGCTGATATGGAAAGAGGAGAATTAATTTGTCTTGATACAGGTGAAGTGATAAGTACTATAATTGATTCTGGACCAGAATGGAGGGATTTCAGCTCTCAAGCAGAAAGATCTAGGTCAAGAGCAGGCACACCATTAACATTTAGGATGCACGATCACGGACTAACTACTTACACTAGCGAAAGTGACATAAAAAAGCTACCATTCAGAAAAAGAAGGAAATTTATTGAGTTGAAAAGGAAAAATACAGCGATAAGGATGAGTAAAAATAAACGAATGGTAAAGGCGCTTCAAATTTTGAATGATGAAGCTAGAAAGTTGGGGCTTCCTCAAAAAGTAACAGAAACTGCAGCCTATTACATAAAAAAAGTTGTGGAAAAGGGTCTTGGAAGAGGAGAGATGATAAGAGCATATGTTGCAGCTTCGTTGTTTATGGCATGTAGACTTATGAAGGTACCGAGAACGTTTTATTCTGTAATTATCAGCGTAGGGGCTGATGAAGAAAAAGTAAGGTACGCACAGAGAAAAATAGTTGAAATACAGGGAGGAAAAATTAATGCAAAAGTCACTAAGCCAAAAGATTATATTCCAATGATAACTTCCAAGTTAGGACTATCAATGCAGTCTGAAAACCTAATGTACAGACTCGCGAATGCTATAGAAAAGCTTAACATGGATCACGGGAAGTCCCCAATAGCCCTTGCAGCTGCTACAGCATATATCGCTTCATCTATCTTTGGCGAAAAAAAGAACCAAAAAGATATTGCATCAGCTTTAGGTAATTTTACTGATGTTGCGATCAGAAACAGATATAGAGAAATTATTGACAAATTATATATAGAAGTTAATTTATGATTTGAAATCTCTTGATAATGATTTCACTCCTTAGACTGACCTCCTTCTCGTCCTAAAGGATGGGAGCTCAAGTGTTATTAAATGAAACTCTAAAAATATGTTTGAACCTTTATTCCAACAATAAATAAAAAACTTTTAGTACATCAAACTAATACTAAAAAAGAAAATTGATATAGGAATTGAAAACTGATAAATAGATCAATTTGAAAATTAATATTCATATTTTAACAAATAAAAATTTGGTGCGAAAATTTGGAAGTCAGAAAAGTTCAGAGGCTTGGTAGCTCCTCCCTCATTATTACTCTTCCGAAATCATGGGTCAATAAGGTTGGAATAAAAGCCGGCGACTCTGTTTATATAATTGAAAGAGAGAAGGAACTTAGAATAATTGCTTTTGAAAATGAAGAAGTCTATGCAGTTGTAGAATTTGAGAAAAATCAGCCAATAGAAGAAATAAAAAATAAAGCAAAATGTTTAATGTACGCTGGGATCCCTTATTTTATATTAAAGAGCAACGAGCTTATAACTGATGATATAGCAAGAGAAGTCATGTCAGTAAAAGATGAAAATAAGGATTACGAAATAAAAAAGGTCGATTCTTTTAGTATTTCATTCAAATTAGTTAGCAAAATGACCGATGAAGATATTGATGCAATTCTAAGAGAGAGTTTAATATCGTTTGAAGGCGCTATTAATAAATTGCTAGAATCTTTGACATCGTTTAATGAAAAGAGTTTCGATGAATTGAAAAAAGTTAAAGAAGCTTTTGAATTACGAGCTTCAAATATAAAGCATTTTTTTAATATAGGTGACCTTAGTGCTGAAGATCCGATCTTAGAGAAAAAGGCTAAACTGAAAATGACTATTTACTACTCAATTTACAATATATTAAGAAACCTATTGGATACGTTATTAGTGCTAATAGAAATAGGAGAGGAAGATATAAGCAAAAATGAAGTTGAATATTTTAAAAATATCTTCGGTTTATACCTATCTCTAATTTGGGAAGTTGCTGGAGCTATTACCAACGAAAGTCTCAAAAGAATAGAGTATGCAAATAAGCTTTTTACTAACATTAGCAACAATATATCGGAATTCCTTGCAAATGGATCTTTAAGCTCTCTCTCTCTAAAAATGGCATCAGCTATTGTTTATTCTTTGTCATATGTAAAAACTATAATAAACGATAGTACCTGCTATATACATTTAAAAGATGCACATATAAATATTTGATTTTAGATATTTGCATAATAATAAAATTCAGCCGGAGATATTGTCCTATTTATTTTTTCTATTTCTTTTCTTTTCAACTCAATATAAAGTTCGATTAATGATTGAGAAAAAGCTGGTCTTAGAAATTCATTATCATTTAACAGCTCATCTAGAGCTTTGTCTAGTGAACTTGGAAGCCTTTCTATTTTTAACTCCCTCAATTTACTTTCTGCCATTTTATATATATTCTCGTCAATAGGATCGCCTGGGTCTATCTTTTTAACTATACCATCAATTCCAGCTAAAATTATAGCCGATATTGCCAAATAGGGATTGCATGAAGGATCTGGTGGTCTATACTCAACCCTTTTCCTTCTTTCATAGTTCTTATGGTATGAAGGTATCCTAACCGCTGCGCTTCTATTACCTTTACTCCAAGTAAGAAAGATTGGAGCTTCATAATGTGGTAAAAGCCTCTTATAACTATTTACTGTTGGAGAAACTATGGCTGAAAGAGCCTTTCCATGTGAAAGAAGCCCCCCGATAAAATATCTTGCTTCTTGACTTATCCCAGCATAATCATCATTTATATCGTAAAAGGCGTTCTTACCATTATTCCATAAACTTACATGCACGTGCATTCCATTACCTGCATCATCACTTATAGGTTTAGGCATAAAAGTAATGATTTTTCCATATTTATGAGCAACAAATCTTGAGACGTATTTTATCCTTTGAATATTGTCAGACGTAGAAACAGGGTCAAGAGCTTGCATATTAATTTCTCCTTGACCTGCACCCCCCACTTCATGATGATGAGATTCTATGGTTATCTTGTAAAAATCTTGTAGCAAGTCACTTATTTCGCTTCTAATTTTTATTGATTCATCGAACGGAGGAGGAACATAATACCCGCCTTTTACTGTTAGAGAATGATTTGTTTTTTCATCATATCCTGCTGAACTTGACTTTATCTCGAAACCTGAAAAGAGGGGTCGCAACCAAGACCTTATTTCATCAAAAATGTAAAATTCAAGTTCAGCAGCTGTAAGTGAATTATAGCCAAAGCTTGAAGTATAGGCGATTGTTTTTTGTGCTACATATCTAGGATCGGTTTCCAACCTTTTCGTTCCAAATGTATCAAAAACTTCTGTAATGATATCAGCGGTATTGATTTCAAAGGGATTTGTCCTCAAAGTATCTAAAACTGGTCTAAGTGTTAAATCGCTTTCATATATTTCCTTAAAACCATAGACGCTACTTCCATCCAACTTGCCTATCCCTAAATTAATAGCATCTTCATCAAACATTTTGCTCGAAATTACCACTTGCCTGAAAATTCCGAGGAGATCGGTTAGTTGTAAGTTTATCCATTTCAACTTATTATCTTCAATAATATTTTTCAACTCTTCAATCTTCATTGTTATCACTTTAAAAAAATTTTAATGAAGAAATAATTATAATAAAAAACATATAAATTTTTCTCAAAATTTTGTAAATTTTTTATATAAAGAATGGAAAAAAGATAAAATCTTGTCCAAAAAATGCTATGAATTTATAACGACAATAAGAATATTTTTTAATTGAGAAAAAATGAGTGAAGAACTTAAGCAAAAGTTGGCAGAGTTAGTAAAGAAAAAGATAGGACAAAATTCATATGAAAGGTTTTCTGACATTATATCTGAAGAAATCAATAAAGCTCTTTTAAATAAAAAAATTGCGGAATCGCTTGAAAGAAAAGGGAAGCTTGATGATGCTTCAGAAGTTAAAAAATTGATTAAAAAAATCAAAAAGAGGATTTACTACTCCTCAAGAGTTTTTTATAGTGCTGAAGGTGAACATGTTAGTATATTAGAAAGAGGAAAAAACCTCACTGCTATTTTAGAGTTTCTGAAAAAGCTAATGATAGAAAAAAATATAAATACAATTGTTGACATAGGTTCAGGAACGTTTCCTATTTATTTTGACGCCTTTTTGAGTGAGGCGTCTCCCAAGCTCAGATATTATGCTATAGAAAAAAACAAAAAAATATACGAATCGCTCTTGATATATAGCAAAAAGAGTAAAATGCTTTTGACTCCAATATTAGCAGATGCTGACACTGATTCTCTCGAAGAGATTTATAAGAATATAAATAATTACGATAAATCATTGACACTACTATTGAGAATTCTCCATACGTTATATAGAACTAAGAGATTGAACCTAGTGGAGTTTGTTGAAAAAATAGGTTCAAAATATTTACTAATATCTGAACCAAAATTCAGCCTTGTAAAAAAGAACGATATTTCTAAAAAAGAAAAAGCTTTCCTTTTAAGGCTTTCAAATAAATTAAAGGCAAATGGTACAATATCTGACTTTGAAATTTTAGATACTGAGGAGGAAATTTTTGTTCTTATGACGAAGTAAATTTTTCTTATTCTTTTTTCCCTTTCTTTCTCATATCATTTATTGCAATGCAAATTCTCTTTAAAGTCTCAATTTTTCCCCATCTTTTATCAACAATTACTCTCTGTTTTATTTCCCACCATTTTTTAGGAAATTTCTTGTCCTCCAAAATTGGATTCAAACTTAACCCTTTTGCAACTTCTAAAATTTCACTAATACTGGGCTTCTGGACGCATAAGGATTTTGGGATCTTTCTTCCATGTGTTCTAGAAGAAGTACAATCGAGATAAGAAGGATAAATTACTATTTTTTTACCCTTAAATCCTCTCGAGCTCAACTCTATATACCAGCAATTTTATTTCTCAATTAAAACTGCGTTTATAACTCCATCCTGCCCAGGTCTAGATACTACTAGAGCCTTTCCTGACTCAACTTCTATTATGCTTCCTTTTGTAATTATGCCTCTTCGTGCAAATTCTTTATTGCTAGGCGTTTCCACTACTCTTGATATTTTTTCCACTTTAACAGTTTTTCCGTCTTTACTCATAATAACTGCTTTGCTTGCCTTTTTCAGCTTAATTTTTATGTTACCTCCTCTAACTTTGATTATTTCCTTCTCATCTTCTGAATGAACTTTTGTTTCAGTGAAGTATCCTCCAAAGAGAGCTTTTCTTTTTACCTTATACGGTCTTGTTTTCTTTCCACCGCTTGGCTTTTTTAAGTCATTTTCTTGGTATATCCCCAAACTTTATCACCTTTAGTATTGCATAAAATTTCTTTACTAAAAGGGTGTTATTAATTGTCATTCTTTATTCTTGTTATTATCATCAGTGTTTATATGTTTTATTATTCCCAAAGAAAGAATTAATTTCCCAAAAATATGTTGTTTCATAAATTGACTGCTTTATTAAAAATTTTTATATTTTGAAGATTTTTATTTAAATTGATTCTAAATAAACAACAACATATTTTAAACCATAGGCTTATAGCTTATACTATAAGGAGGATGCAATTTTTGACAAAAGTATTTGAAAGATTCGAAGAAGAAATACTGAAGCCAGTATATAAGCTATATGAGCATTATTTATGGAATCAGATAAAAGATAATCAGATGCCACAACATATAGGAATAATTCCAGACGGAAATAGAAGATGGGCGAAAAGACATGGGTATGAATATACCTTTGGACATAAAATGGGATATGAAAAAGTCAGCCAAGTTTTGGATTGGATTTGGAATTTAAATGTTAAAGCTGTAACTCTTTATGTACTTTCAACCGAGAATTGTCTAAAGAGGAGTGAGGAGGAAAAGCAAAACATATTTCAACTTCTTTATATGGGACTGGAACAGCTAGAAAATGATAGAAGAATATATGATTCAAAGGTAAAAGTAAAAATTATTGGCAATTTTGAGCTCATTCCTGACTGGATAATCAAAAAAGCTAAAGAAGTAGAAGAAAAAACCGAAAAGAATGAGTTGAGAATTCTAAATATAGCTGTATGTTACGGAGGCAGACATGAAATAATTGAAGCGATAAAAAAGATAGCATCTGACTATAAAAAGGGCGTAATATCTTTAAACGAAATAGACGAAAATAAAGTGAGCAGTTATTTGTTTACCTCGGACTCTCCAGATCCGGACCTTATAATAAGGACTAGTGGAGAAGAAAGGATAAGCAATTTTCTTTTATGGCAGAGTGCTTATTCAGAACTCTTCTTCACTGATGTATATTGGCCTGAATTTAGAAAAATCGATCTCTGGAGAGCTATTAGGTCATTTCAAAAAAGAAGAAGAAATTTTGGAAAGTGAGTAAACTACCCTGTCCGTAAGGGCAGACTTCTGCTTTCAGGGAACATTCCTCAAGTTTTTATTCTTTCTCTGTTATTTATACATAAGTCCTCGTCCTAACGGACGAGGTCTCAAGTATTATTAGTTGAAAAATAAATTTTCACTTTTTGTTAAATTTTTATTGGAAAGATAGCTTTGTAGAGAGCTCTCTGTTAAATTTAATATCCTAGTAAAACAAATAAATTATTAGAAGGTTTTTGATATCCCTCACGGATACTTGCAATAATTGCTGGTGAATTTATTGAAGTCTAAGAATACAACTCTACCAAAAGATATTGAAAACACTATAATAAAAATTTTAGAATCTTCAGGAAATAGTGGCATGAATTTAAGCGAATTGCAAAAGATATTGAAGATAAAGGAAGATAAACTAAAATTAGTAGTTGCTAGACTAAGCAGAAAGGGAATAGTTAAAAAAGAAAAGATCAAAAAAGAAGATGGAAAAATAGATTATAAAATACAGCTATCTACTATAAAGCCAGTAGAATTAAAAATAGAGCTTTCGACCGTTATAAAAATCCCTTGCTTTACATGCAAATATATTAAAGAGTGCGGCATAGGAAGGGAATGGTCTCCGGCTAATTGCGAAATTCTTAAAAATTGGCTAGAAAGTGAAACTAATAAGATTGAACAGGCTTCAAAGTGATTTTATTACATTGAATACTATATCATAAGGAGCATTTGTTTTTATTCCTTTAGCATCAAAGTGAGTTCTAGACGAGGCATAACCTAGTTTTTTTAATTCTTCCTCAATTTTTTCAAACTTTGGCACATTCTTTTTTAACTTGCTCGCTATCTTATCTATATGGTAGTAAAAGGGATTTTCTATTTCTGACTCTGCAAGCATAGTATTAATATCTTTCTCAAGCTTAATGCTATAATTTTCTTTTCCTTTTCTATAGAAATCTTCAACCTTTAGAAGAAAATCTCTATTCCAAAGCTCGCCAAGCCATATAGGGCCGATATAGTTGCTACATTCACTTTTAAAGCCATCTTTACCTAGAATTACTTTGTCAAAAGGATAACCGCTATTTGAATCAATGCATAAAAAACCTATTTTGTTCGCTTGTTTCTCTTTTTTTATTAAAAATCCTGTTTTTAAGAAATGTTCATGATAATAGGTGAATAGAGGATAAGCGTTCTTCTCATTCGATGAAAAAGCTCTTATGACAGAGTATATTAATACTCTAGCTGCGATCTCCCTACCGTAATCTGTTTTATATACATGTGAGCCGTATCTCCTCAAAGAAGTATCCTTGTACTTTCCCATAAGAGTTCCTATATCCGTAGCCGTAACAAATAATAAACCATTATTTGAAATCGCTTTGGATGCGGAATCAAGAAAATTTATCGGACTCCCATAAGGATCAATATCCACAGCATCCTGTTTTATGCCTTTTTTTAGTAGAAAATGCAGAAAGAAGTTAGCCTCTTCATTCATTACCTTTATTTTTTCCTCTAACCCATTTAAAGAAATGTTTTTTACGCAATATTCAACGGCATCTTTGCTTATATCATTAGCGTATCCGTTTATTTCAATATCGTCATTTTCCAAGACGACTCTAATTGTGCGTACGCAACTTCCCGCCAAAGGTTCTATAAAATTTTCAATTTTTCTAAACAAAGAAGAAAAGGCTTTAATCCCTAAAACAGTTAAATCTCTATTAATTGATGAATAAGGATTGTAAAAGATAGGTAGCCATGCAGGCTCTAGCTTTCCATCAGACCTAAAAAATTCATTAGACATTGGCAAGAAAAATTTTGCCCTGCCTTCTTTTAGCTCAATATTTTCCAATACGCTATCCACCTTCAGATTATTTTCCTTCTTATCTTGTTAATGATATCATTTAATATCTGATTTCTATTCTCAGTGCTTAAAACGTACACATCTCCTTTTGAAATCAAATCGTAAATTTCTGGGTCTTTTTGTTTCAGGTTGATGTGGAAGGACATTAGCATGCTTTTTTCTTCCGCTTTGAGCAACTTCAAAATTCCTTCACGTATACCAGGTATCATCAACTCCATAGGTCCTACTTCATCGCCAATAAAAAATTTGAAGGAATCATCATTGAGATATTCATTTATAATTTTTAAGATAATAGCTCCCATGTTCTCATTAACATAATAGCTTCCAAGCTTCATTTTGTATCCTTTTTCTATGCTTTTTGATGCAAGCTCATGGACCTCATTAGAAGGAAAAATAATTAATTCAAACCCCTCTCTCCCGCTTTTTCCTCTTTTCTCAGGAGTTGCAAATCCGGCAAACTTTACCTTTTCTAAAGTAAGAATACTTGCTAGTTTTAATACTAGAGTTGTTTTCCCTATGCCAGGATGACCAGTAAGGAAAATCCTAACAGATTCCCTATTTTCTTTCATCTAAAATCCTGCTTATGGTGTTTATCTTGTCATCGGGAATTATTCTTATCTCATCGCTATATTCCTTTTTTAATTCTTTGGCCTTCTCCTTTTTGGCGACTATCATTTTCTCAACATCTTTAAGCTTCTTGATTTTTGAAAGCTGTTCTGCTTTTTCTTCCAAAGTAAGTGGCATATGCTCATGATCTATAGCAATAAAAAATATTTCTTCTCCTTTTTTTGCAATTATATCTACAAATGTCTTCCTAGCATGATAGAAGAACATATTCTTCTCATTTAAAATATTGAAGATTTTTTCCTCGAATAGGTTGTCAGGGATTTCTTCTTTTTTCATCTTAACCATTTCAACTACTTCGTCCGAAAATATATTATATGGAGAGACTATTTCTTCTCCCAAAGTGTCAAAAAGCTTATCAGCATAATCTATTCTTACGTCAAAAGTATTCTTTTCATATTCATATATGGATTTCCTTGTCACGCCAAGTCTGTTTGCTAGCTCTCCAAGGCTTAATCCCAGCTTTTCCCTCCTTTCTCTCATTTTCTCTCCTGAAATTCTAACAACAAATTCTCCCTTTTTTAGAAAGATGTATAAATCTTTAGAGCATGAAAGAAGCTTAGGTAGTGTAGTAACATTTACTGTAGGGACATTTTCCTTTAGATAAATTACCTCATCCTGAATATCTATTTTTTTATCGTATTCGCTTACTATTATTGGTCTGGACGATGCGCTTTTTGTAATACCTATAAGATCCCTTATTTCTTCTTTGCTCAAAAAGCTTGTATCTAGAGTGATTTTCAGATGTATCTTCTTTTTCTTTTCATCTTTTGACCATGCTAATATATCAATGCTTCTTTCGTTAAAATTATCTGGCCTATCTATTTTTACAAACTCAAATCCGCTTTTTATGATGTTTTTTACTGTGGACTCTAAAAGCTCTTGTAGGTAATCATTTACCCAAGAGCTCTCGTTCTTCATACTTACCACTCTACTTTAATTTTTAGTTTAAATACACTAGGCATCAGCGAAATCAGCGTATTTAATTCATCATTGGTTATATACTTTTTAGGCTCATACTCAAGCTTTTTATTGAGTATATATCTAACAGCCCTTCTCTGCCATAAATCTTCATTCAGCATATAAATTTTATTGTTTGGCGTTACTAAGATATTTATCTCTATTGGAAGAGCGAGCATTTCATGAAAGTAACTCGGAAGATTTTCTTTCAACTTTGCGATGTCATCTTTTTTTAAAATAAAAAAGCTCTTACTTTTTGTTTTTAAAAGCACGTCTTCGTTTCCAACTTCGTTCAGTCTAACATATTCCTCTACAGGGTCATTTATAGCCGACAAGTCAAGGATGACTTTTTTTCTTAGAGTCTCTGCAATATTATTTTCCTGGCTCATAGCTCGCTAAGACCATCGCATGATCTTTATCATATGGGTCTAGATGAACCACATCTATTATTTCAAATCTATTCTCCTGAAGTATCGATATTTCCTTTTTATATACCTCTGTCGGCTCTTTTGTCACATCTATGCTCCTAGCTTTTATAGCAAGGAATATCTTACCTCTTGACTTTAAGAACCACTTAGCATTTTCAACAACAATTGATGCTTGTTCTGGTTGAGCAACATCAGCATAGATAATGTCTACGAGCTCTACAATATGAGAGTATAGCTGAGGCTTTCTAGCATCAGACATTATCGGTATGAGGTTCTTCCTATCTGAGGCGACTAGCAAAAATTCTCTCATTACTCTTGGCGCAAATTCTACAGAATAAATAATCCCTTTTTCTCCTACAATATCACTTATATGGCTCGGAGTAGTTCCTGATGCAGCTCCTAAATATAGGACCTTTTCTCCCTCTTTAATAGGAACAGCTTTTATTCCTTTCATAATTGCTCCTGCCAATTTGCTTCTATATGGGATCCACTCTCTATATTCCGTACCTGCTATCCTGTAAAGCCTTTCTCCATAGACTTTTTTGCCTGGGACTAAATTTATAGTTGCAAGCTTTTTTGAACCGTCATCAAATTCTATTTCAAATATCCTTTCATTCAACTCTAGTGGTTTTACTTTAATAGGTTCACTCATTCTCTCTTACCTCCAAATCCTCTTTTCTTTCCTTTCATCTTTTTTTGCTTTGGAAATTCCCTCCTCTTCGCTTCAGGTCTTGTCTGCTGTTGAACGGCTTCAGTAGGCTTTTTTGCAGGGGGCTTCGCATATATCTTTTTAATTTCTTCTAACCTCTTCTGCAAGTCTTCTACCAACTTATCGCCAATCCATCTTCCAGTAAATGCATCTACTTTTGCTGCAATTGCCAATTTTGCAGCGAGAGTTCTTGCCATTTTGCCTCTTTGCCATCTTGGAGCCTTATGAATTTCGGGGTACTGAAAGATTATACCATGCTTTGGAGGTCTGCTTCCTGTTTTCAATGCCCTAAATAAGGCTTTTTCTGCACCTAAAACTTGTATAGTGCTTGCCGGCAACTTTGCAAGATTTTCTAAGCTTCCTGCAAGGCTAATAAGCCTCGCACCAAGTAGGCTTCCAACAAGTGCGGTTATATTAGGCGCCACCTCTTTCATGACGCTCTCGATATATCCTGCCAAGTCTTCCCTCAAAACATAAGTATCCCAAGCCATTCTAGCTAGCGTTTGAATTGGCTTAATGTCAAAATCGCTTAGATCTGCCCCTATGCTTTTCTTTGCAGCATCAGTCAGCTTTTCAGCTTTATCCTGAGAAAATCCTAAATTCACAATAGATGAAACTTCAAAATTGTCTCTGTGTCCAAGCTCTGCTACTAATCTTACATACTGCTCATGATTAGGAACCAAATTGTCCAATTCTGGAAAATGAACACTGTACCACTCTCTCAATCTAATCACAAATAGGTTATAAGTCTTATCAAGGTCGTCGATAGCTCTTATAGCCTGGGCAGCTAACTGATCCCTCTTTTGAGCAGCCTTTCTTAGTTTTCTCCTAGTATACTCCATATTGAACTGATGAATATACATTTGAAATTCGTCTTCTCCTTTAAAGAATCCTCCGCTTATTGCTATTTCTCTTATTTTTCCTCTAAATGTCCTGAAAACTTCGGCATTTTTCTCAACTACCACATTGAGAGAGGGCTTCTGCTTGAGAAGGGCTCTAGACAGAGCATCTGTTTCTACAACTACGGTATCTCCGCTGGAAATGTCTTCTATCAAGCCTATGATTTGCTTTGTAAGATTGCCACTTTCAAATTGGAGCATTTCCTCTACGTTTTCATCAATATCCTTATTTGAAAAGCTTTTCTTTATGACCTCTCCTTTCTCATCAATCAGAAAGGCACCTACTATATGCTGTGTTAAATATTTCTTCATCATATATCAGCCTTCAATACTTTTCCGTAAACTAATTGATATTTTTAAAAAGTGAGTATATTAACTTATATTTATCTTTCTGACAAAATTATATATGGATGATGACGATCCGTATACGGAACTAAAAATGAAGAAAAGGCATTTATCTGACACTCTAGCTTTTCGAAAGAATCTCGCTGAGCTTTTCTCTTATTAATTTTGATACTAAGCTACCAGGAGCTTTTCCCCTAAGTATTTGCATTGCCTTACCCATTAAAATTCCTTCAGCCTTTTCTCCTTTTTCTCTTATCACATTCATGTTTTCTTCAACGACTTTTTCTATTATTTTTCTTACCTCTTCCTCTCCTAGCGAAAGAAGACCAAGCTCTTTTGCGATTTTTTCCGGCTTTTCCTCAGGTTTTTTGCTCAGTTGCTTCAAAAGCTCCTCAATCCCTTCTCTAGTAATCATCCTTCTTGCAAATAACAAGAATATCTCTCTGATGCTTCGTTCAGGTATTAATTCTACATTTAATCCTTCTCTTTTTAATGCCGGCATTGTTACTAGCATAATCGAGGCTATTGTAGTTGGCTCAATTGATCCTTTGAACTCTTCGACAAGCTCATCGAAAAAGTCGAAGGATTCGTTCATTACCATTTGTTCTGCTAGAGCTTTGCTTAATCCCAACTCCTTTATGTAGTATTCCTTTTTCTTTTCAGGAGTCTGGGGTGTGTACTTTTCAGAGCTTTTCATAATTTCCTCTGTAATTATTATCGGCGGTATATCAGTCTCTGGGTACATCCTTGCCGCCCCTGGCTGGGGCCTCAAAAACTTTGTAGTTCCATCAGGCATGGCAACTCTCGTTTCTTTTGGAATACCCTTAAAGGCATATTTCACTCTATTAATAACCGCTTCCATAGATTTCAGCGCCTTGCTCTCCTCGTCTACTATTAACACAAATGCATCTTTTTCCCTATCTGCCCCTAGCGCATTGTAAATCATTTCAACTTCTTCTTTTGATATTCCGTAATTAGGCAACTCATCGCTGTGAAATAGTCCCCTTACATCACCATAAAACCTTGCATAATCAGCCAGTTCTGTACCGAATCTTCTGTTCGGTTGAACCTCGGTACCTAAGATCCCTTTAAACCTGTGCAATATCTGAGCTAATGCCTTTCCTTTTGGCTTTGATAGATTTGCCCTCACAATTTTGCTCTGACTCCTTTTCAGTATATCAGTGACATCAATAGGAGATAACTTAACATCTTGTTCTGAAAGCCCTCTTTTCTTGAGCTCCTCCCTAATTTCAAGAAGTCTTAACTGCCTCATAGCTTCGAGCTCAACTGTCTTTGCGAGTATTTTCAGCTCCTGAACCCCTTTTATCTCTACCTTTTCTCCTCCCTCTATTGAAATATTCAGATCCTGTCTTATTGTACCTATGCCTCTTTTCACTTTTCCGCTGAGTCTGAGTAGCTGCCCAATATATAAAGCGACCTTCTGGGCTTCCTCAGGAGTTTCGATGTCAGGTGCTGTAGCTATCTCTATAAGCGGTATTCCAAGTCTATCTATAATATAATGAGATATGTTTCCTTCATCTTCTCCTTTCCTTGCCGCATCTTCCTCTAGGCAAATGGTTTGTATCCTATAGCTTTTTCCCTCAACTTCAATCCTTCCTCCAATGGATACAAGCATTGTCCTCTGAAAGCCTGATGTGTTTGAACCATCTATAACAATCTTCCTCATCACATGAACTTCGTCAACTGGAATAGATCCTAAAGCTTTTGAGATACCTATGACTACTTCCAGCGCTTCTCTATTTATTTCATGTGGAGGTTCCTCATCAGCCTCAACTAGACAGCTTGAAGGATGAGGAGCATGATATCTATACCTTCTTCCCTTTTTCCATTCAAAATAGGCCGCTATGTCGACTTCTCCAAATTCGCTGGTTGTTGGACGAAGAGATCTTTCAAACAGTTCTTCTCTTCCTTCTTCTGAACTTATTGGACAGTTACAGAAAAGCTTCCTCTCTGTTTTTAACTGCTGGTGAATTTCGAGGCCGACTTTCAATCCTATTTTCCTAAAGTCTATTTCATTATTACTGCTCTCCATGATTCCACCTCGGATAGTAGTTTAATAGTTCTCTTCCTTCATATTCTCCCGCAATATTTGTAGCAAAGAGCCTTGTAATCTCCTCTTCATCTTTAAAATTGCCTAAAAGCCAAGAAAGCTTAACAAACGCTGTTTCAGAAAGCATATTTTCTCCACTTATGATGCCGATCTTCTTTAAAAGCCTGCCTGTGCTGTAAACATTCATGTTGACCCTCCCAAAGATGCACTGCGATGTCATGACAACTATCGTACCTCGATCTATCACATTTTTTATGCTGTCTATAATTTCAGTAGATACGTGTCCTAACCCACTTCCTTCTATAACGATTCCTTTAATTCCTTTTTCTGCAAGAATTTCAAAAATCCATCCAGGCATGCCAGGGTAGTATTTAAGCAAAGATACATTTTCAGAAAACTTCGTATATGCTTCCAGATTTCCGCTTTTACTGCATATTTTTGCATCTTTTCTTATCACTTCGATCTTTTTCTCAGCTGGAAATATCTTCGCCAATGGTAGAGATGAGATACTTTGAAAGGCGTCTCTCCTGCTTGTGTGCATTTTTCTTACCCTTGTCCCTCTGTGAGCTAAAGCATAGCTGTCGCTAGTTTCTCCGTGCATAACTACTGCAGGTTCGCATATATCGCTTGTCGCATAGATTGATGCCGCAATCAGGTTGAATGGAGAATCGCTGCTCGGTCTATCGCTGCTTCTTTGAGACCCGACAAGAGCTATAGGTGATCCGATATTTCTTAAAGCGAAACTGAGGGCAGAAGACGTATATGCCAAAGTGTCTGTTCCATGAGTTATAATGACTCCTGTATCCGGTTCTTTCACTAGAACTTCTGCAACTCTTTCTGCTATTTTTTCCCAATATTTAGGATTCATGTTCTCGCTGAAAATGCTCATAAGTATTTCGCTTTTGAACTTCGCTATGCTGTTGAGCTCCGGTATCATTTCAATTAGTTCATCGGCAGTTAAAACCGGTTTCACTCCACCTGTCTGGTAATCGATTTTGCTTGCAATAGTTCCACCTGTAGATATGATGTGAATTTCTTTTCCTTTCGATTCTGTTTTTTCAAATATTGGTACTATTTCGCCTTCTCCTCTCCTCATCTCTATCTCTTTGTTTAAAAGTTCAACCGACTCAATTTTTTTAATGGAAATACCAATATTGTATCCATTTTTCAGCTTTAAAGTTATAAATCCTGGATCGAAAATCTCGTATCTCTGTACTATTAAGCCTTCTATTATTGCACCATCTTTTGTTTTTATCCTTACATAGATTCCTGGAGAAAGTAGTTTATTTTCTTCACTCAAACCTTGACCCCTCAGATAATAATAAGCAAGTATATGTTAAAAATAGTAGTTTAAAAAGAAAATCAAAAACTTTTATCCTTCAGAATCTTTCTCTTCGCCATATAATGCTAGAAGATCCTCAAAAGTTAGCCTTTCCTTTTTCTTAAGCTTTTCTTCGGCAATTTTCTTCTTCTTTTCGAGTATTTCACTCTCTTTTTTCTTGCTTTCTTCTTCTTTTATCTTCGCAGATTCCTCTTGAAGCTTTTTAAGATGCTCGTATTTTTCATCGATAGACGCCTTCAGCTGGTTCAGTCTATTGCTGATTTCAGTAATTTCCTTGTTTGCTTGATCGATTTTTTGCGATATTCCGTTTATCTTCTCCCTTAGAGAGCTTATTTCTTTTTTAATAGATTCAAACTTTTTGATCTTTTCTTGCATACTATTTTTTATATCCTTAAACTTTATCTTAAGACTTGTATACTCTGCTTTGGCCTCCATTAATTTGCTCTCTGCATCCCTCGCGTCCTTCAATCTATTGTAGAGTTGCGTCAATCTATCTATTTCCTGCATCAGTTTCTTTTCTTCATCTATGCTCATAGGTGTAGTCTGTTGCTTCCAAGTCAGCTGCTCGATCCTTTTTTTCAAAGAGGAAAGCGACTGACCATTTGGAGTTTTATTGATCAGTTCCTCATATCTCTTTATGACTAGTTTTAACTCTTCAATTTTCTTTGCAATTTCATCCTTTTCGCTCTTGAGCTTTTTTATCTCCTCAAGTATTGCATTCTTTTCATCTTTCTTCTTATTTATCTCCTCAAATACAGATTTGCTACTCTCTATCAGATTTCTTTTTTCTTCTTTAATTTTTTTGAGATCCTCTATCAGTCCTATCCTTTCTTCTTTTAGCGTTGCTATTTCCTGCTTAAGATTATATATATCCTCGCTAATCTTTTCGAGAGTCTCCCCTACACTATCTCCCATCTAATTTATGCACCTTCAGTTTCTGAATCGGCTAGAGGATAAATCTTGCATCAACGGCATATGCTCCCTTTTCATAAACGATAACTGGGTTTACGTCCATTTCTTTAAGCTCTTGATTTTCATACAGTAGTTTTGACACCTTAACTATTATATCAGCTATTGCTTCTTTATCTCTTGGAGCCTCTCCTCTATATCCTTCTAAAATCTTCCTTGCCTTTATCTCATTTATCATTTCTAAGGCTTCTTCTTTAGTAATTGGAGCAATTCTGAATGAGACGTCTTTTAATACTTCTACAAATATACCGCCAAGACCGAACATGACGGTTGCATCAAATACAGGATCCCTTATACCTCCAACTATGACCTCAAGTCCTCCCTTTGGCATCATCTTTTGTACAAGAAAGCCTGTAACTTCAGCACTTGGTGCATTTTTTTGAACGTTTGATCTTATACTTTTTATGGCATTTACCAGCTCGTCCTTTGAATTTACGTTAACTATTACTCCTCCAACATCTGATTTGTGAACTATATCTGGCGACACTATTTTAACAACCACAGGAAATCCAATTTTATCGATGTTCCTTTGAGCTTCATTTTCATCTTTTGCAAAAAAGTATGGCGCGACTGGTATATTATAGGCCTCAAGAACTGCAAGAGATTCGTGCTCTAAAAGCTTCTTTCTCCCGCTGCTTTTGGCATTTTTTACTATTTTTTTAATCTGTTCAGACATCTTTAACCCTCCATTCATTATTAGTTAACTTTTTCTTATTTGATTTTGATATTTCTGTTTTATATAAACTTATATTGAATATTTAAAAATTAAATTAATTTTTACTTTAACGTATGATTAGATCCTAACAAATTAAATATTTTTCCCTTAAATTTTCTATCTAAAAGTGCTTTTTTAAATATGACTTACCCGTGCTCTTCTTTTTAAAAAGGTAATTTTCCATTAAAGAAATAATCAGGTGAAAAAATGAGCGAAGATATAGCTGATGGAACGATAAAAAAGCTGTTAAAAACACTTGATGAGAAGGGAACCGCTAACCCTGGCGAGATAGCTTCAATAACTGGACTGCCGAGATATTATGTATTAGCAGCATTTCAGATATTAAAGGAGCTTGGATACGTTGAGCTTATATATAGCAAGGGATCACACAAAGTTTATAAATTGAGCGAAAAAGGAAGCTCTATTCTAGAAGACAACATCGTAACAAAAAAGGAGACCGCAGAAACTTAGGCTTTTAGCAAGGCTTCAAGTTTTTCTTTCATTATATCGATTACAGAGATTTTAAAGTCCCAATTTTTAATTTCTCTATTGTATGCTAAAAACGGAATAGTATAGGATTTTATAGTAGAAGGATTTAAAATAAATATGTTATATTCGCCTAAATATTCTTTCACATTTTTGATGAATTTTGAAAATAGGTCTATTTCGGAAAACATTATGCTAAATAACATCATATACATATTGTTGTTGCTGTCAACCAGTGCCGAATAAAATTCAGGCGAATTTTTCACAATAGATATAAATTCGAGCAGAGTGCTTAAATCTTCATTTTTTCCAATAAGCAACATCATAATTCTATTTTGAATATCTAATTTTGAAATCAGTTGTTTAATTGAGCAACCATTAAATATTTTTCTTTTTTCTATATGTGTTTTAAGGTGTCTATTTATTTTTGATATAGAGAGTTTTAGATGTGATGCGATCTTGCTAACTGGCGTAAAAGCATCTTTTTGGTAAGATGCTAAAATCAGAACATCTATAAGGTCAAGATTTATAGGATCTATTTTTAAAATTTCTTTAATATTCTCTTCGTCTTCTTCTTTTTTGAGGTCATTATAAAGAAGTTCCCAATTTGTTAAATAGTCAGGTAAACCAAAATACTTTGTTCTTGGTTTGCCTATAATAGAAATGTCAGCTATAAATGGTTTAATTTCTAAAGATATATTTGCTTTTTCCAAAATTCCATAAGCATTAGCTAAAACATCGTAATTATATGGAATATACATTAAAGCAATACTAAGATGCTTAGGAGAAAAAGTTTCTCCCTGCCATCTTCTAAGAAAAGGTAGATATTGTGAAAGATTTCTCGGTAATTTTTTAATAACATCATCAATTGGTTCATTAAAACCCAATACAAGCGTGGAAAGCCCTATTCTTCTTAAATCAAAATCACCTTTAAATCCATATCCTAAATTGTATAACTTTGAAATTTTTCTTCGAATTCGAGAAATTGGTTCATTCAAATCCTCAGCTATCTTTGAAATCCTTATAGGAGGATCTGTCCTCATTATCTGCTCAATTAACAAATTAACGTCATAACGTTTTAAGAAAAAAGCCTCATCTATTACTCGCATATTTTATCTACTCAATTTAAAAATATAATAATTACATATATAAAAATTATTTGGCTTTGTTCAATTAAAAGAAAAAGAAAAATTTATATCTTTAAATTCAGAAAGTATAATCATCTCTTTCCCAATTGAGCATCTCTTTTTCCCCCTCCAATTTATGGACCAACCTTTTATCCTTGAGCCTGTCCCTTCCACCACCAAGAGAGGTGAAAGGTATAGTCGAATAAGGACCTTTCAAATTTATTCACTAAATAATATATACAAGAAAATTATAAAGAAGGATTTTTCTATCATGATTTTTTTATTTGATGATAAAAATTTTTCATAAAAAGAAAAAATAATACATAATAGTTTGTGGTAAATATGAAAGATTCAATGAAGTTCCTAAGAAAGGAGAAAATGCTCGAAATGATCAGAGAAAGCGACTTTGTTTTAGAGACTGTAGATGCTAGAAACTCTCTAGGGACAAGGTCGATTAAGTTAGAAAAGCTTGCATTTCAATTGAATAAGCAGTTTGCCATCTTACTCAATAAAATAGACATAGTTCCAGCGGAAGTTGTCGCCGAATGCATTAAGTACTTTAAAGACAAAGGTATTATTGTGATACCAATTTCCGCAGAAAAGAACATAGGAAGGGGAGAAGTAGTCAATTTTCTTTTAGAAATTAAAGAAAAACTTGGAAAGGAAAAAATTGTTGGAATGATAGCAGGGGTACCTAAAACTGGAAAGTCTAGCGTTATCAATATGCTGAAAAAGAAGGACTCCGCCAATATAAGCCCATTGCCGGGAAAGCCCGGCTATACAAAATCCACTTCTATATATAAGATATCTTCAGGGATTTACATATATGACACGCCAGGTGTCTTTCCTGATGCGAGAGATTATATAGAAAAAACAATACGATCAAGCCCACCTGAGAAGTTAAAAGATCCTGTATCTATAGCTATTGAGTTAATACAAAAAGCCAGTAATATCTCTAAGAATGCACTATCAAAAATTTATAAGATCGAATGGAGCGGAGATCCCTATTCCTTCTTAGAAGCCCTTGCTAAAAAGAGGGGATGGATAGAGAGAAAAAGTAAAGAACCGATAATTGATGAAGCTGCCAGAACTATTATTATTGATTATTTAAAGGGAAAGCTGAAAATATACAAAAAATGCATGCAGAACTCTTGAACCTTAACTCAATAGGGGACTTTATTTCTCAAATTTTCAAGGAACCTAAGCCTTTTTGGAGTTGATGGATGAGTGCTGAAAAGCTCGAGAAACGCGCTTTCTTTTCTGTTCATAATTTTTTCAACTGCCTCATCTATATTAATGTCCTTCGGAATGTATGGCTTCTTTGAGTAAGGGAACCAGTAGTCTATATTTTCATAGGCCATCCCTCCAGACATGCTGACAAAGTAATTGACAATGAAGAGCATAGCAGCTGATTTGTTAATTTGGTTTGACACATTTGGATTAGACTCGTAGATCAAAGTCAACCTCGCCAAAGCTCTCTGCAACATTCTTGGATTTCCTGTAAGTTTTGCGCTGTGATAGTCTGCAAAGTACTCCCTTAGTCTGCTGAAGTGTGTCACTAAGAACTGGAAAAGGAAGCCAGCTACGAAAAGTATTGCTCCGATCAACACGTAAAACATTGCTCCTCCTCCCCTCTCCCTACTATCCCCTGCAAGCCAGCCCCAAGCCAACAACATTCTTCCTATAAAGTAAATTGCTGATGGCAGTAAACTTATTGCGAGAAGAGTAGCGACATCTCTATGTTTAAGATGTCCTAGTTCATGTCCGACAACTGCCTCGATTTCTTCTTTTGGAAATAGCTGGAGAAGACCTCTGGTTATGGCTACATAATTACCAGCAATTGGACTTCCAAACGCAAATGCATTCGGTGCAGGGACTTCGGCTATAACAGCCTTTGGAATGCTTTTTAAACCTGCATCTTTTGCCATCTTAGTAACCATTTCTGATACCCATGATTCTTCTGGCTTCGGCTCAGATGCTCTATATACAGCTTTAATCATGTATGGAGAAAGCAGCCACTGTAAAATCATAAAAATTGCTACCAGTCCTACAGTGAAGTACAGCCAGGAAAAGCCATATCCCAAAAAGTACACTCCTACCAAATAAATTAGAGATATACTTCCTAAAAATGTCACTATTGCTGTAACTGCCATGGATGTCTTCAGTCCTGTTAACGACTTCGGAGGACCTCTCACTATTTTATCTGCTGATACGGCAAGAATCCCTATAATTCCAGCAGTAAGTAGTGATGCAATCAACATTCCAAAGAAGAAATACGGAGAAATTAAGAATAGCAACATTTGCTATTTCACCTCTTCTTCTATTAATATTTAAAGAATTAGGGCATTTTATAGTTTTAACTTTTAAGATTTCTGAAAACTCAAAAAAATAGGCTATTAAGTAATAAGTAATTAAGAGAAAACATAATGGATGCAAGTATATACAAACAGTTATAATCTCAATTTATTTTTAGTAATTATTAAACATTTATAATGAAATTAGCAATAAATTTTAAATGTTTGAGAGTGTTAATCTGGTGAAAAAACATTGAGTAAAAACGAACTAATAATGTATCCTTTTCAAGAGGAGCTTCTAAATAAAGATATAATTGAGGTGACATGGCTAGGAAGGGGAGGACAAGGAGCAGTCACAGCATCTGAGCTAGTCGCTATGTCTGCAATAAAGGAGGGGAAAAATGCGATAGCGATTCCAGAATTCGGCGCTGAAAGGAGAGGAGTTCCAGTTAGAGCTTATACGAGAGTTTCTAAAGAGCTGAAAGAAATACATAAGACTCCAATTGTTAATCCAGACATATTCGTCCTTCTGGATCCCAGCTTGTTATCGAAAGCTAAAAACTATATTGATCTCAAAGATGATGGAGTTGTGATTGCAAACACCCAACTATCGAAAGATGAGGCCATAAAAGTAATGGGAATAAAAGTTAAGGAAGAGAACTTTTTTATCATTGATGCAAAAAGCATAGTAATGAGGATACTAGGAAGGCCTATATATAACACGGTAATGGTCGGGGCATTTATAGCAATAGTTCCGATTGTAAAGCTGGAAACAGTGCTGGAGTCTGTAAGAGAGACTTTTAAGGGAAAGCTAGGAGATCTGAATGCGCAAGTTATTGAAGAAGGTTATAAGCATTTTTTTAAAAAATAAATTGGAGGTAAAAGTATTATGCCTAATATGAAATTGGAAAAATGGAGCGATTTTCCGCTTGGAGGGAATATTAAAGACCCTGGTAATTCTATAGAAAATGACATGAGCGGTTGGAGGAGCGAAAGACCAATAATAGACTTAGAAAAGTGTGTCAGGTGTAGGATCTGCTGGACATATTGCCCTGAAGGAGCAATACTTGAGCTTGATAAAGAGTACAAAACTTCTTCTGGGAGAGTATACAAGGTGACATATGCTGTAGATTACCAGCACTGCAAGGGATGCGGAATCTGCGCAAATGAATGTCCGGTAAAAGCTATACAAATGGTCCCTGAGGAGGTGTCTATTAAATGATTTCCGAGAAAAAGTTAAATAGCAAACAAAGAAAAGGAGAAGTCAAACCGTTAAATTCAAACGAAGCTGTTGCAGAAGCTGTGAAGGATGCTGATGTAGACGTTGTAGCGGCATACCCAATAACCCCACAGACTATAGTTGTGGAGACTCTGGCCGAGCTGATAGGAAATGGAGAACTCAATGCTGAAATGATACATGTTGAAAGTGAACATAGCGCATTAAGCGCAGTTATAGGCGCATCAGCAGTAGGAGCGAGAGTTTTCACTGCAACTGCTAGCCAAGGTTTAGCGCTAATGCATGAAGTTCTTCATATAACAAGCGGGTTGAGATTGCCCGTTGTAATGAGCGTTGCCATGAGAGCTTTATCAGCGCCAATTAGCATATTCAATGACCAAAGTGATATAATGAATCAAAGGAATACTGGATGGATAACAATAATAGCTTCAAGCGCACAAGAAGCATATGATTCTATTTTACAGGCGTACAAAATTGCGGAAAATCCGAAGGTCTTACTGCCCGTTATGGTCTCTTACGATGGATATGTTCTCAGCCACACTATTGAAAGGGTTGAAACTGTAGGCAAATCAGTAGTCGAAGAATATATACCTAAAAAAGTGACATGGAATACGCTTAATGTAAAAGACCCTATAACTATGGGGACAATAACGTCTCCGGAATACTACTACGAATTTAAATATGCTCAAGAAAGGGCGCTTGAAGAATCATTAAGTGTTATAAAAAATGCAGATGAAGAATTTGAAAGATTATATGGAAGAAGCTATGGCATAATAGAAGGTTACAAAATAGAAGATGCTGAAGTAGCCCTTCTTGCTACAAGCTCATATTATACAAATCTGAAAGTTGCAACAGATCTTGCAAGGAAAGAGGGTCTAAAGGTGGGTACTATAAAGCTAAGAGTCTTCAGACCTTTCCCAAGGGAAGAGCTCTATTCAATGATAAAGGATTTGCAGGTATTGGGCGTAATTGACAGAGCAATAGCTTTTGGACAAAAGCCAAGCGGTCCAATTGCAAATGATATCGCTTCAGCTCTGCAATATAAGAAAGACAAGCCTATTATCCAGAGCATAATTGCAGGTATTGGACAAAGAAGGATGCTTATCGAGGATTTCGTCAAGCTATATAGAATGCTCGTAAAGAATATGAATGAGAAAAAATTCTACGAAGAATCAATCTTCTACGGGGTGAAAGGAATTGAGTTCTGAAAGTAAACAGCTGAAAAATATATTTGATATACCAAGGGAAGAGCTCTTTGTCGGCGGGCATTCGATGTGCGCTGGATGCACAGCGCCAATCATAATTAGACATTTGTTAAAAGTTGC